>DAITOE010000021.1:0-14805 GCA_036834245.1 Clostridia bacterium
GGACACCGCCCGCTGGCTGATGGCGCAGAAGGAAAAACCGGTCTGAAAACATACAGGTAGGTTGTAAAATGAATTGCCGCATGAGGACAAAAAGAGGCTCATTCCTTGCGTAGCTCGGTTACACTGAAGTTGCTGAAAATCAAAGCAACAGAGGTGGCAAAGAATGAACCCAAATCATCATAACACAAGGCGGCGGACATGGAAGCAATTAAACGAGATTGAACGGTACAAGATAGAGACTTTGCTGAAAGCGGGTCACGGAACAGGCTATATCAGCAAATTTTTGAGCCGTGATCGGCGCACGATTCAACGCGAGATAAAGCGAGGCAGCGTAATCCAGCGTCGTGAGAATCCCTATGTTAGCCGGGATCCTTTAGTTCCAGAGTATCTGGATGAGGCTGTGTATCTGGCAGACGCGGGACAGCGCGTTTCGGAGGAGCGGGCATCCAACAAAGGTCGTGGGCTCAAGATTGGCCATGACCATGAGCTGGCCAGGTACCTTGAACACAAGATAGGCGAGGAGAAGTATTCACCGGACGCAGCACTGGCAGCCGTTGAAACATCTGGGAAGGTGTTTGCAGTCCGGCTATGCACCAAGACGGTATACAACATGATTACGAGAGGCGATTTTCTAAACCTGACCAATGCATCCCTTCCCGAGAAAGGGCGAAGGAAGCGTCGGAAGCATCGGAAGGTTCGCAAAGTTGCCCTGAACAATCTCAAAGGACGGAGCATAGAAGAGAGACCAGCCACAGTCGATGCTCGTGAGGAATTGGGGCACTGGGAGATGGATTTGGTGGTAGGAAGCGGTCGGGCGAGCCTTCTGGTGATGACGGAAAGGGTGAGTAGAAACGAGTTGCTTATAAAACTACCTGATAAGCGTCAGGAGAGTGTGGTACAAGCGCTGGACCGTCTGGAAAGAAGAAAAGGAAAGCGTTTTCCTGAATTGTTCAAAAGCCTGACAATGGACAATGGCAGCGAGTTTTTGGATTGTAAGGGGATGGAGGCATCATGCCTAAGGCCAGGAACACAGCGCACAATTTGTTACTATGCACACCCTTACAGTGCCTGGGAACGAGGGAGCAACGAGAACGCCAACAAACTGATTCGCCGGTTCATCCCCAAAGGTACGGACATCGGGAAGCTAAGCAATCAGGCAATAAAACGAATCGAGCATTGGATGAACAACTACCCGCGCCGCCTGCTTGGCTACAGGACGGCCAAGCAGGCTTACCAGGCAGCTTGAGTGAACAGGGTTACAGGGGTGCGGCAATTAAAGTTGCAATCTAGAGTCTGAAAACATACAAAAAATTCTGCTTGCGGTTCCCGCCATTCCTTGCTATACTACTGTGGCTGTCAAGACAGCAGCCTGCGCCCTTAGCTCAGCTGGATAGAGTGTTTGACTACGAATCAAAAGGTCATAGGTTCGAATCCTGTAGGGCGCGCCAGAGAAAACCCCGTCTCCATCACGGAAACGGGGTTTTCCTATTGCTTTATTCAGCCCCCCTGAACCTCCTGCAAAAAGGCAGCGCCAATGATGCCCGCCGGATTACCCAGCAGGGCTGGTACCACCTGGGGCCCGCCGATCACGTCATGGGCCAGGATGAAGCGGGGGAGCAGGGCGCGCACCCGGTCAAAGAGGAGGTCCCCGGCGTGGCTGATGCCGCCGCCCAGGAGGATCAGGTCCGGCCGGAAGATGTTGATGAGGCCGCCCAGGCCCTGGGCCAGCCAGGCGGTATAGGTGTCCACCACCAACAGGGCGGTGTCATCCCCGGCCTGGGCGGCATCAAAGATGGCCTTGCCGTCCAGCTGCCCCGTGAGCGTCTGGGTATACAGGGCGCTTCCCATGTGCTGCTGCGCCTGTTCGCAGGCCAGGGCGATCAGCCCCGTGGCGGAGGCATAGGCCTCCAGGCAGCCGGCAGCACCGCAGGTGCAGGGGCGGCCGTCTGCAAACAGGGGCATGTGGCCCACCTCCATCCCCATGCCGTCGCAGCCGGAAAACAGGCGGCCGCCCAGGAGCATGGCGCCCCCCACCCCGGTGCCCAGGGTGACCATCAGCACGTTATTCTGCCCCCTGGCAGCCCCGGCAGCGGCCTCGGCGGCCAGGGCGCAGTCGGCATCATTGGCAATCCGCACCGGCCGCCCCAGCAGCTCTTCCAGGCGCTCCTTCATGGGGGCGTCCTCCCAGCCGGTGTTGTTGGCCAGCACCACCCGCCCGGTGTCTGGCCGTACGGTGCTGGGCACCCCGATGCCGATATAAGGCAAATCATTCAGGGAAACCCCGGCCTGCTTCACCAACTCCTGCACTGCGGCCGCGATGTCCCGGGCCGCCTCCTCAAAGTCAAAGGCGGTGGGGATGTCCAGGGCGTGGGTGATCTCGTGGCCGGTGTTCACCAGGCCCAGCTTGATGGTGGTGCCGCCGGCATCAATGCCCAGACGCAAACTCATCTCGTTGTCCTTTCCGGTTCTCATCCATCCCCTTACAGGGGGAAGACGCTGTTCAATTCGTCGGCGCTCAGCTGGCGGCCGTACTCGCAGGCCTCCAGGGCTTCGGCATACTGGATGCCCTCCCCGGCTGCGCCGTAGCGCGCAACCAGCTGCTCCCGGAACAGGCGGGCATAGTCCAAGCTGCGCTGGCCCAGGGGGGAGGCCTTCAGCCAGTCCAGGCGCTCCCGGTCGCCCTCTGGCACCTCCTCCGCCGGCACCCCGTCCACCCAGGGCAGCCATTCATACATCTGGGAGGTGTGCTGGTGGATCATCCGCATCTTCAGGTCATATTCCGCGGTGATGTCAAAGACGATGTCCGGGCGGAAGGGGCAGGGTCTTTTGAAGGTGTCCTGCATGTAGAAGATGGCGGGGGCGCGGCGCATGGGCGGGGTTAAGGGGCAGATGCCCGGCACCAGCAGCAGGTAGGAGCAGTCCTGCACCAGCATGGAAGTGGCCCGGTGGTCCGGGTGGTAGTCAAAGGGCCGGTGGGTGATGATGATGCCCGGGTCAAAGCGCCGGATGGCGGCCAGCATCACATCCCGGCTGTGCAAATCGGCGGTGAGCCGGCCGTCCTCCAGGTCCAGGATTTCAAAGCTGAAGCCGGCAAGCGCCGCCACCCGCTCCACTTCCTTTTGCCGCCTGTTCACGATGGCGGCGCCGGGGGTCTGGTGGTGGCCGGCAGAACCGTTGGTGGCCATCAGGTAGCGCACCTCAAAGCCATGGGCCTTCATCTTCAGGGCGATGCCGGCCACGTATTCGCAGTCATCCGGGTGGGCGCCGATCACCAGCAGGCGTTTGTGGATGTCCAGGTCTCCGGTTTTCAAAAACATCAGCGTGCTCCTTTTTGCACCGGGTGCCTGCTGTGATGAAGGCGGCGCCCCGAAGCGGTGATTGCCGGGCTGGCCCGGCATTGCCAGTATACAAGGCAGGTTTTGTGAAATCAAGGCGTTGGCCGGCCGCTAAAACCCGGCTGTTCCCCTTCTTGCAGGCGGCGGCTGGTGGTATACTGCCAGTGTCCGGCAAGGGATTTCCGTTTGCAGCCGGGCAGCAAGGGAGAGGGCATGAACCGGAATCATCAGGGGTGGAAAGCTGTCAGAGGGGTCAGCCTGCTGCTGGCGCTGCTGTTGCTGCTGTCGCCATTTTCAGCAGGCGGCCTGGAAGGCCACGCCCGCTTTGGCAGGCAGGGCCATGACATCGTCTGGCCCTTTCCCTATGAGGACGGTTTTTTTCAGGAGCCGGGCACCCAGTACCGGCAGGGTCTGGCCCGGGCCTCCCTGGGCATGGCGCTGTCCGCCTTCCGCAAGGCCGGCGCCCCGGTCGCGGACAGCCATCTGGACATCGCGGCGCTGTTTCTGGAACTGGGGTTTCATGAACCCCTGTTCAGCCAGTACAACCGGCAGCCCACCATCAACACCATCGCCACCGCCATGGCGCAAAAGCAGCTGGGGGAATACACCCTCCTGGCGGTGGCGGTCTCCGGCGGCGGCTATCAGGATGAGTGGCAAAGCAATTTCTCCATCGGGGACAGCCTGCACCACATCGGCTTTGACAGCGCCGCCCAGCAGGTGGTCCAGCGGGTGTCGGCCTATTTGACCCAGCACCGCCTCCATGACCGTCCGGTGAAGATCTGGATCACGGGCTTTTCCCGGGCGGCAGCCACCGCCAACCGGGCGGCAGCCCTGCTGCTGGACAAGCGCATGGTGGCCCCCGTGGACCTGTATGCCTACACCTTCGCCACCCCCAATGTGACCCGCCAGGAGGACGCGGAGGGCTACCCCGCCATTTTCAATGTGGTGGGGGCCTTTGACCCGGTGCCCATGGTGCCGTTTGCAGACTGGGGCTTTTCGCGCTACGGCACCACCTTTGTGCTGCCCGCGCCCCAGCTGAACAGCGATTATGTGCGCCGGGTGGCGCCGGTGGCGGCAGGCTTCCAGCGCTTCACCGGCAACCCCTTCTGGGCCAATTACTCCGGGGTGAGCGCCGTGTCTAAATTCCTGTCCTCCCTGTCTGAAAACGTGACCACCACGGAGGAGTATACGCAGAAGGTGCAGCCCATGCTGATGGACCTGTGGGCCATCAGGAAGCAGCCCTTGAGGATGCTCACCTCCTTTGTGCGCCACATAGCTTTCAAGGACCGGGGCCTGCGGGGGGTGCTGGGCAACCTGTTTGCCATCACCACCAACTCCCTGGGGGAGAGCATGATGCAAGAAGCAGGCGTCTACCAGAACCAGTGGCAGCCGGGCCGGAGCCTGACGGACAACCTGGCCAGGGAGCATTTCCCGGAAGGCTATATGGCCTGGCTCCACGCCCATGACAGCCTGGAAGCCATGGCCAGCCCCACCGGGGTCTACCGGCAGATTGCCCTGACGGGCTATTCAGACATCCAGGTGGTCAATGAAGAAGGCGAGGTGTTTTTCTACTGGCGCTTTACGGATGCGGGGGAGATGGAGCAAAGCCTGGACGGCGCCTTGCTGTTTTCCCAGGCGGGGGACGAGCAGGTGCTGTCCCTGCCCTCGGACCGGGCCTATACGCTGCGGCTGCAGCCGGACGCCTTTGAAACCACCTCCCTCACCGTCAAGGAGGGCAGGGCAGGCCTGACCCGGATGCAGGTGTACGAGCTGCCGGCTATGGACCTGGCCCCGGGCTCCCGGTGGTCCCTGGCGCTGCCCCAGATGCGGGACGAGCTGGAGCCCGGCGCCTCCCGCTACACCCTGACAGGGGAGGGGGCCAGCCACCCCCTTGTTTACCAGGAGTTTGCCACCACCTTAAGCGCCAATGAGATGAACAGCACCTTCACCACCCTCTTCGCCCAGAACATGGTGATCGGCTTGTCGGTGCTGCTGCTGGTGGTTTTGCTGCTGCTGTTCTCTGTGATGCTGCTGATCCGGGCCAGGCGCCGCAGCAACCACAAGCGCTACCTGAAGCAGCACGGCACGCCCCTTACCCGGGCCCGGTTCCGGCAGCATTTCATCAACCGCTCCCAGGCCTACAACATCCCCATCAAAATCCTGGCCTTCTTCCTGCTTGCGTCAGGGGCCGTCATGGCGGTGATTTTTGTGCGGATGATGGCGGCCTGGGTGCAGGAAATCCGGCTGATCCAGCAAAAAAGCCTGCTGCTGTTCACCCTGATGTACTACGTGCCCTTCGGGGTGCTGCTGCTGTGCTGCGCCCTGCCCGCCCTGACCACAGGCGTCTACGCCCTGTTCTGGCTGGTGGACCCCTACCACCTGTGCACCAGCCGCATCCACGGGCGGATTGCCCTGCTGTTCACCCTGGGCCTCCTGTTGGTGCTGACCCGGCCGGCCTATTCCTTCTTCTCCATCACCCTGTTGATTGTAACCCCGCTGCAGCTGCTGTTTTTGCTGATTCTGCTCAATTTGATGCGGAGAGTCATCAAGCCCAAAATAGAAAAAAGCCTGCCAGCAACGGCAAGCTCTTAGAGCCTCACTATTCGCACTTAAGATTCCGTGTATTAGAAATAAATAGATTCCGGGGTCCGGGGGGAAGGAGCCTGCCGCCGCCAGTGGCGGATGCAGGCAGGCGGATGAGTCAAGCGAAACGAGCGGGACGAGCAAACCCCTGTTTGCGAAGGCCCGCGACGATTGAGCTTGCGGGTCAATGGCCCCGGTCAGGGGTTTGGGGGTGAAACCCCCAAGCGTCTCAAAAACGTCCCCTACCGTTCCCCATCGTCTCCCCGTCCCTACGCCTCCTGCTGCTCCAGGAAGTGCTGGGCCTGTGCCATGAAGAGGTCCCGGTAGAGGTTGTGGCCTTTCATGAGGGCCTGGTGGCTGTCGAAGGCGGCCATTTTGCCGTCCTGGAGGAGGAGGATTTTGTCGCAGAAGGTGGAGGAGCTCATCCGGTGGGAGATGAAGATGGCGGTGCGGCCGCGGGTGAGTTCGTGGAAGTGCTCATAGACCTCGCTTTCGGCCAGGGGGTCCAGGGCGGCGGTGGGCTCGTCCAGAATCACCAGGCTGCTGGTGCGCGCCAGGCTTCTGGCGATGGCGATCTTCTGTTTTTCGCCGCCGGAGAAATCGGTGGCGTCCTCCCAGACGGCTTTGTTGAGGTGGGTGTCCAGGCCCCCGGGCAGGCGCGCCATGACGCCCTCCAGGCTGACTTCGTCGAGGATGGCCAGTAGGGCTTCATCGGGGCTGTTGCCCTCCGGGTCCAGGTTGTCACGAAGGGTGAAGGGGAAGAGGAAGAAATCCTGGAAGACGCAGGCCAGTTGCTGAAGATAGGCCTGGTAGTTGTATTCCCGGATGTCGGTGCCGTTGTAGAGAATGCGGCCGGATTGCGGCTCAAAGAGGCGGCAGATGAGCTTGACGATGGTGCTCTTGCCGGCATTGTTCAGGCCCACGATGCTGATTTTCTCGCCTTCATAGATGTGAAAGGAGAGGTCGTCCAGGATCTGCCGGTCGCCATGGGGGTAGCGGAAGGACACGTTTTCAAAGGCCAGGGTGCGAAGGGGCTCCGGGATGAGGCCGTCCGGCTGCTCGGCCTCGGGCAGCAGCATGAACTGGCAGAAGGGCAGCAGGTGGTGGACGTTGGAGATGAGTTCGAAGATGCCGCCGAAGAAGCGCTGGAAGGTGGCAAAGAAGTTTTCGGTGGCCAGGACGATGACGGAATAATCCCCCAGGGTGATTTGACTGCCCCACTGGCTGCCCAGTACCCGCAGGGCGGCGTAGCCATAGGCCATCACCCGCATCAGGGCGGTGAAGAGGTTTTGCAGGGTCGCGTTGTTGCCCTGGCGGGCGTAGAGCCGGTTCAGCCAGTCGGCGATCTCCCCGGTGTAGGTGTTCACCTTGGCAAGCAGCAGGACGTTGAGGCCATAGACCCGGAACTCTTTCTGGAAGGCGGGGTTGAAGATGGTGTCAAACCAGTAGCCATAGCGCCGGTTGGTGGGAATCAGGTCCTGGAGGGCGTGGCGCATGTAGCGGGAAAAGCGGGCGGAGAGCAGGCTGGCAATCACGCAGAGAGCCAGCAGCGTCAGGAGGAACCAGGGGGAGAAGGCAAAGAGGACGGCGGCCAGGCCCCCCAGGGTGAGGAAGCTGGTGATGATGTCGATGGCGGCGCCCAAGAGGCCCTGGAGGGCCTGGTAGTTGGTGATGGGGAAGATGGCCCGCTCCTTCAGATCCAGCACCTGGGGGTCCTCCAACTGGGGGTAGTGCAGGCGCATCACCTTGTCTGCGAACACCATGGGCACCTTGTTGTCCAGGTACTCGCTGTGGCGTTTTTCCTTGAGCTTCAGGAAGCTGAGGGCCTGGAGGACCAGGTATTTGAAGGCGGCAAAGGCCAGGATGCCTTTGAGGAAATGCTCCCATTCCCAGCCGCGGGCGAAGCCGTCGATTAAGAGCTTGGGCAGGATGAGGTTCACCAGGCTGCTGGCGGCCCCCAGGATGGAGCGGAAGAGGAGGATCAGGTAATAGGCCTTGTCCACCTGCCAGATTAGCTTCATGAGGCTGCGAAGGGCCTGCAGGGTGGTGGCCCGGGGCAGGCCGTCCGCCGTTTTGACTTGCTTGCGCTTCTTATTCACTGGCCGCCGCCTCCTTCTGGTCCAGGTAGTATTTGCCCTGGGTGTGGAAGAGCTGCTGGTACAGCCCCTCCTGGGCCAGCAGCTCAGCATGGCTGCCGTGCTGGGCGATGTGGCCGCCGGACAGCAGCAGGATGCGGTCGCAGAAGTGGGTGGAGGCCAGGCGGTGGCTGATGAAGAGGGCGGTGCGGCCCCTGAGCAGGTCGTCAAACTGCTGGTAGATGGCCTGCTCCGCCAGGGCGTCCAGGGCGGCGGTGGGCTCGTCCATCACCATCATCCGGGCATCCTGCCGGTAGAGGGCCCGGGCGATCATCAGTTTCTGGTTTTCACCGCCGGAGAGGATGGCCCCGTCCTCGTGAATGATTTTGAGCAGGGGGGTGTCGATGCCTTTTTCAAAACTGTCCACCTTCTCCCACAGCCCGGCGGTTTTCAAGGCTTCGGTGACCCGTGCCCGGTCGATGTCCGCATCCCGGGCAGCCACGGTCTCCGCGATGGTGAAGGCCAGGGGGTCCACCTCCTGAAAAACGGCGCCAAAGAGGGCAAAAAGGGTCTCCTGGGGCAGGGTTGCGCTGTCCACGCCGTTGATGTAAATCCGGCCGCTGGTGGGCTGGTACAGTCCCAGCAGCAGTTTCACCAGGGTGGTTTTGCCGGCGCCGTTCAAGCCCACCAGGGCGCAGCGCTCCCCGGCCTTGATGTCAAAGGTCAGCTTGTCCAGCACCAGCCGGTCGGTGCCGGGGTAGGCAAAGGATACCTCTTCAAAGCGGATGCTGACCGGGCCCTTGCCCGGCACCTGGCCCTGGCCGTCCAGGGAGGTGAGGGGGGCATCCAGAAAATCAAAGGCGTCCTGGACATAGAGGGTTTCGTTTTTGATGAAGGCCAGCTGCTGGGACAGCAGCACCAGGGTTTGGGAAAAGAGGATGACGGCGGAGAGCAGCATCACAAAGTCTGCCGTGGTGATGGCCCCGGCCAGGCGCCTGTTGACCAGCAGCAGGGCGCACACCAGGTCCACCGCCACCAGGGCCAGGCCCTCCAGGAAGGACAGGGAAAACTCCCGCCGGGTGAAGGCTTTGTACAATTTCATATAGCCGGTGAGGAGGGGTGCAAAGACGGCCTGAAAGCGCCCGGCCATCCGGTAGAGGCGCAGGTCTTTGCCGGCTTTGAAATTGGCGGCCTCCTCCCGCAGCATGCCCATCCGCCGGGACAGGCGCACCAGCTCCTCCCGGCGCTTGTGTTTGTAGGTGCTGATGTGGGACTGGACCACCACCGTGATGGCCACCAGCACAAGGCCTGCGGCCGCCACCAGGGGGGACAGCCAGCACAGCAGGCCTCCCAGCAGCAGGGCGGACACCAGGGTGCCCCCCATTTCAAACACCTTGTGCCAGGTTCCTTCCAGGCCGGCGTTGTTGCCGTTGAAGGACCAGTGGGCGGTTTTGATGTCGTCCATGAAACCCGGGTTTTCAAAGAGGCCGAAGTCCATGCTCATGATCTTGTGGCCGGTTAGGTTGAGCCATTTGAGGCGCTGGCGGGTGAACCAGGTGTAGTTGCGCTGCTTGAGCTGGACGGAAAGGGTGCTGCACAGGAAATAAACAATGCCGTAGGCCCCGGCGGCCAGCAGCATGGTGCGCTGGTTCACCTCGGGCGCCCCCAGCAGGCCCACCAGCACATACATGATGAGGACGGACAGCAGGGGCAGCACCCCATCTGTGAGGGCATAGAGGATGTGGGCCAGCAGGATCTTGAAACTGCCGCGGATGGGGGCATAGGCCCGCCACATCACCTTGAAAAAGGGCTGTTTGCGGGGGTGCAGGTAGCTGCGCCTGCGCTCCTTGTCCTGCAGTTCCCGGGCCAGGTCGCGGCGGGTGCGGTTGGTGTTCATGCGTTCTCCTCCTGGTGTCCCGCCAGGCGGCCCAGGTCCTCGGAAAGGGCGGCCAGTTCGGCGCGGTTCAAGCTGTAGTAGCTGCGGCGGCCCTCCACCCGCAGGCTCAGCAGCAGGGCCTGGAGCAATTGGCTGATGTGGTGGGAGAGGGTGGCCGGGGTCAGTTCCAGGGCGTCTGCCAGCTGCTGGACGTATTGCTCGCCCTCATGCAGCAGGCGGATGATGGCCAGCCGGGTGGGGTCGGCGATGGCCTTTAATTGCTGCTCCGTTAATTTATCCCGGGCCTGGCGGGCATCCTGCATGGCAGACAGCTCCTCAAACAGCAGGCCATGGGAGACCAGCAGGGGCAGCTGCCTGTCATGGGAAAAAACAAAGCCGATGTAGTTGAAGACGATCAGCCGAACCTGCAGGTAAAAAGGCTCTTCCGGGCGCAGCTTGCTGGCGTCGGAGCCCATGCGTTCCAGCCAGAAAAAGGGCTGGGCAGCCTGGCCCTCCCGGGTCAACTGGCGCACCTTGTCTTCAAAGCGTTTCCGGATGTGGGGGAAGGCCTGCTGCAGGATTTGCTCCGTGGCTATCAGCAGCGTTTTGAGGCGCTGAAACCAGGCGTCGATTTGCTGAAAATAGCGCAACAGCAGCATCCGCTGGCTGTCCGGCACCGGCACCCGGTTGACCGCATCAAAGACCTGGCTCATCTCAAAATCGGTTATCAGCAGGGCTTCCATGGCTTCAGCAGGCTCTGTGTCCCGGATTTCCAGGTCCCCGGACAGGGTGTGCAGGTAGGTCAGGCTGGCCCTGATGAGGTGTTCCGGCTGCATGTCCCTGGCCTGTGTGACCGGCAGGCTGTGGAGGACGGCGGACATGAAGCTGTAACCGCCCTCTTCGTCCGTGCCTCCGGAGCGCAGGGCAAACAGTGCTGCCAGCTCCTCTTCCGGGTCCAACAGCTGCGCTGCCTGCTCCCGGCATAAGGACAGAAAGGCTGCCATGTCCGGGAAGGCGGCGGCCACCTTGTCCTGATTCAGGCTCTTTCCCATTTGCGAGGACAGCAGCGGCTGCAGATGCCAGGGCGCATCCTGGGCTTCGCTCCTTAACTTAAAATCGTAGAAGCTTGCCATCAGGTCGGCGCTTTCTGTCAGAAAATTGGGCGCTTGTGTCACAATGACCCGGCGGGTGGCTGTGGGCATGGCGGCCTCCTATCTTTGATAATCACAAGATACACGAATATTAGATAGATGTCAACAATAAAAAACTTGACAGGCATCACATTTTAGAAACCTTGCTGTTTTTAGCCGGCGTTCCTGTCCCAAAACCCGGAAAACCACATGAAAAATCCGGCACAAACTGTTGGACAAACATACAAGGAATTGCTCAGAGGATGGGGGAAGACGCCAAATCATGACCAGATACGGCCAATCCTGTCTTGTGCCGGACTGCACCTTGTGCTACAATGTACGGGACAACCTATTACATAAGGAGGAACCTACCCGTATGAAAAAATTTCTGGCCATCCTGTTGACTGCCATGCTTCTGGCCACCATGCTGCCCGCCCTGGTGCAGGCCGAAGGCGTGAAGCTGACCATGGGCTCCTGGCGCTCCGACGACACCGTTCAGGTGCAAGCCTTGTTGGACAAATACAAGGAGCAGACCGGTGTTGAGATCACCTTTGCCCCCACCGTGCCCGCCCAGTACAACGCCACCCTGCGCATGCAGCTGGACAACGGCACCGGCCCGGACCTGATGTACAGCCGCACCTTCGCCACCAGCAAGGAGCTGTATGAAGCCGGCTTCCTGATGGACATCTCCAGCATCCCGGCCCTGAAGGAAAACTTCAACCCGGCCGATCTGCAGGCCTTCCAGGCGGATGACGGCGCCATCTACGCCGTGCCCTATGCCTCCGTCTCCCAGATCGTGTACTACAACAAGGCCATCTTTGCCGAACACAACCTGGAAGTCCCCACCACCTTTGAAGAGCTGCTGGCTGTTGCGGAAGCCCTGAAGGGCAAGGGCATCGAGCCCCTGGCCAACGGCATCGCCTCTGAGTGGGACATCCTGGAGTGTGTCTTCCTCGGCATGCTGCCCAACTACGTGGGCGGCGCCGACCAGCGCGCCCTGTATGAGAAGGGCGAAAAGAAGATGAACGACGAGGCCTTTGTGAAGGCCCTCACCGACTATGCCGCCCTGACCAAGTTCTTCCCCGAAGGCTTTGAAGCCCTGGCCAATGAGGACGGCCCCGCCATGTTCGGCCTGGGCCGCGCCGCCATGTTCATCGACGGCTCCTGGACCGTTGGCATGTTTGACGAGTATACCGACCTGGACCTGGGCGTCTTCGCCCTGCCCGCCCCTGAAGGCGCCGAGCAGGCCCTGTGCTTCCACGCGGACATGGGCATCGCCGGCAATGCCGACACCCAGCACCCCGAAGAAGTGAAGGCTTTCCTGGCCTGGTTCGCCTCTGTGGAAGGCGCCCAGGAGGCTGCCAACCTGCTGCCCCCCGGCTTCTTCCCCACCATCAACGCCCCTGTCACCCTGAAGAACGAGAACTCCCAAGCCATCCTGGCCCTGAACGAGGGCAAGGTGCTGGACTTCCGCTTCATCTGGAAGGACTTCATGGGCATGTACACCCTGATGGTTGACAACCTCAACGGCATCGCCCGCGGCGAAATCACCCCCGAAGCGGCTGCGGACGCATTTGCTGCCGCCCAGGAAGAGATCCTGGCCGCCAAATAATTCCCTTCCTGCAATCCTTTGCCGGGAGCCGGTTTCCGGCTCCCGGCTTTCTCAATCTGGTTCCTACATGGATGAAATCAGGCTGCGCATCAGGATTTCTCCGGATGCCCGCGGGCCGCGCACAGCATGAAAGGAAGTGACTTCTTGCAGTCAAGCCATCGTCTCAGAAAATCAGGCCTGAACCCGGGGGGAAGCTACTGGTTCTGGTACCTGCTGCCCGCCCTGTTCATCTACACCGTGTTCATGGCCTACCCCATGCTGGACTCCGTCCGCCTGAGCCTGTATGCCGGCACCACCGGCGCCCGGGACTATGTGGGCCTGGCCAACTATACCCGGCTATTCACCGACCCGGTGGTCTCCGCCCGCTTCTGGGGGGCCTTCAAGAACACCTGGGTGTTCTTCGCCTACCACATGCTGGTGCAAAACGTGCTGGGCATGCTGTTTGCGGTGATCCTCACCAACCGCACCATGCGGGGACGCCAGTTTTACCAGACCATCATTTTTATTCCCACCACCATCGCGGTGATGGTCAGCGGCTACCTGTTCCGCCTGCTGCTCAACCCCCAGTTTGCCGGGCCTTCCCTGCGCAGCATGGGGCTGGGGGCCCTGGTGCGGCCCTGGCTGGGCCAGGAGGGCACCGCCCTGCATGTGGTGAGCCTGGTGTCGGTCTGGCAGTGGGTGGGCATCCCCACCATGATGTTCGTGGCCGGGCTCCAGGGGGTGTCCGAGGACCTGCTGGAGGCGGCGGACATCGAGGGCTGCAATTCCTGGCAGACCTTTATCTACATCAAGCTGCCCCTGATCATGCCGGTGGTGGGCATGATTGCCATTTTGACCTTTGTCAGCAACTTCAACGCCTTTGACATCGTGTACAGCATGACCGGGCCCAACGGGCCGCCCAAGTACGCCACGGATCTCATCGGCTCCCTGTTCTACCGCTACGGGGTGGCCGGGGAGCATCCCATCGGCATCCCGGAGCCCGGCGTGGGCGCCGCCATCTCCACCACGGTGTTTGCCATCCTCCTGGTGGGCGTGCTGCCCACCCTGAAGGCCACCCAGGGAAAGGAGTGAGGGCATGAACACAAACCGCAGCCACAAAGCAAAAAGCCTGCGCATCGCCAGGCTCCACATCCCCAGCCATGTGCTGATGATCCTCTGGTCCCTGGTGGTGTTGATCCCGGTCTACCTGCTGATTTCCAATGCGCTGAAAACCAAGATGGACATGTACAACAGCCCCTTCGGGCCGCCCATCCCCCTGACCTTTGACAATTTCCAGTCCGTGATGGCCAGCGGCAATTTCTTCAACTATTTTGCCAACAGCCTCTTCGTGGTGGGCCTGTCCCTGTTCATGATCCTGCTCTTGGGTTCCCTCACCGGCTATGCCCTGGCCCACTGGGCAGGCAAGCTGTCAAGGGGCATCTACTTCTTCTTCATGATCGGCATGATGCTGCCCATCAAGATCGCCACCATCCGCCTGATGGAACTGATGAAGGCCCTGGGCCTGTTCAACCAGCTGTGGAGCATCATCCTCATCTACATCGCCATGGGCCTGCCCATCGCCGTTTTCATCCTGACGGAGTTTATCAGGGGCCTGCCGGCAGACCTGTATGAGGCCGCCTATATCGACGGCGCCAGGCGGGGCAAGATCTATTACAGCATCGTGCTGCCCCTCATCAAGCCCGCCCTGGCCACCGTGGCCATATACAACCTGGTGCCCATCTGGAACGACCTGTGGTTCCCCCTGATCTTCATCACCCAGGAGGAGAAGAAAACCGTGCTCCTGGCGGTGACCCGCCTGCAGGGTCAATACACCACCGACTGGCCCAAGGTTTTCGCCCTGCTCACCCTCTCCGCCCTCCCTGTGGTGCTGTTGTACCTGGGAATGTCCAAACAGTTTGTGGCCGGATTGACAGCGGGGGCCGTCAAGGGGTAAACAGCATTTCGCACAACAACAAATCGCCGCCTGGCATAATCCGGGCGGCGTTTGCTGTTGGGGCTTGTCATGATTCGTCCTGGCACTACTACGCCTGCCAGCCCGCTGACATGCCTTAAAACCGGGCCCGCTGCTGCATTTTTGGCCCAGATTTCCCAATTTGCTTGTCACCAACCGTCAATTATGGTAAAATTCCTTCTGTTGTGAGCATACAGCGCAAGCATGCAATTTATTGATACAGGGGGAACGCACATGGCTGAA
>DAITOE010000022.1:0-14787 GCA_036834245.1 Clostridia bacterium
TGACAAAGGCGCTGATCTGCGGAATCAACTTCTCATCATGAAGATCGGCCGGCACCACCACATCAAAGATCACTTTGGTGGTCCGTTTGCCCGCCACCATGCGGAAATCGTGCATGGACAGGGGCGGTGTCAGGCCTTCCAGGTAGGCTGTGATCCGCTGCTTGACCTCCTGCCCCGGGGCTGTGATGGGAAGCACAGGATCCATGTGGATGGTGATGGGCAGGTTCAGGGTGCGCAGGATTTCCTGTTCGATCTCGTCCACCACTTCATGCACGTCCATCAGGTTAAGCGAGGCGTCCACCTCCACATGGATGGAGGCCATGGTCTTGCCCGGGCCATAATCATGCAGCACAAAATCATGATACCCCTGAATGACAGGATACCGCATGATGACGTCCAGAATTTTGTTGCCGATGTCCTGGTCCGGCTTGCCGCCCACCAATACGGTGACGGTGTCCTTAATGAGGCTGATGCCGGAATACAGGATGAAACCGGACACCAATATCCCCAGCCAGCCATCAGCCAGAATGCCTGCAAACTGCGACAGCAACAGGCCAATCAGCACGGCGCTGGTGATAAGCACATCGTTGAAACTGTCCTGGGCTGCTGCCTTGAGGGTGGACAGGTTGTAGGCCTTTCCCCTGTTCCTGTTGTACAGGTAGAGGAAGATCTTGGCCGGGATGCCAACGGAGGTCAAAGCAGCAATCCACCAGGAAAACAGGGGCGCTACCGGGTTGATGATGGCTTGGATGCTGGATTTGAGCAGGTCGATGCCCACGTACACGATCACCACAGCAATGGCCAGGGAGCCAATGTACTCGAAGCGGCCGTGCCCGTAGGGGTGGTTGTGGTCTTCCGGCTTGCGGGCCAGGTAAAGGCTCAGCCAGGAAATGATGACAGAGCCGGTATCCGACAGGTTGTTGAGCCCGTCTGCCAGGATGGACACCGAGCCTGAGATGCTGCCGGCAATGATCTTGGAGGCTGCTAAGAGGCCGTTCACAATCAGACCGATAAAAGAGGCGCGCAGACCAATCCGCGCGCGCTCTTCCTGTTGTTCCTGTATTTTGGGCTGGCTCATGGCTTAAGGCAGCTGTTCAATACACTTGGTGGGGCACACCTTGACGCATGCGCCGCACAGGGTGCATTTAACCGGGTCAATCAGAGCCACAAAGTTGTTGACATGGATGGCATCATATTCGCAGGCGCGTTCACAGCGCTTGCAGCTGATGCAGGCCTTGTCGCAGGCTTCCTTGGCATCCCGGGGGGCTGCAGTGTTCTGGCAGCGCACCGTCACCCTGGCCTTCTTGGGCAGTAGCTTGATGACACTGCGGGGGCATTCCTTTACGCACATGCCGCAGGCCGTGCATTTGTCCTCATCGATGACCACGATGCCGTTTTCAATCTTCATGGCGTCAAAGCGGCACACCCGCACGCAGTCGCCCAGGCCCACACAACCCCACTGGCACATGGTAGGCCCGCCGGCCAGGCCCACAGCGGTGTGGCAGGTCTGCGGGCCGGAATAATCATAGCGGGGTTTCACCACGCCGGTTTCACCCTGGCACAGCACCCGGGCCACCACGGGCTCCGTCTCCTCCGCTTCCTGGCCCATGATCTTGGCCAGCTCGTTTAAGGTTTTCTGGCCGCCGGGGGTGCACAGGTCAATGGGGGCTTCGCCCTTGACCACGGCATGGGCATAGGCATCACAGCCGGGGTAGCCGCAGGCTCCGCAGTTGGCCCCCGCCATGGCATCCCGGGCCAGGGTGAAACGCTCGTCCACCGGCACCGCGAATTTTTTGGAGGCAAAGGTGAGGATCAGTCCGAACACGACGCCCAGACCGCCCATGACCCCTGCAGCATACAGAATTGCTTGTGCGTTCATCTGCTGTCCCCCTTTCTTACATCTTGCCCAGGCCGGCAAAGCCCAGGAAGGCGACAGACATCAAACCGGCCACCACCAGGCTGATGGGGAAGCCTTTGAATGATTTGGGAATATTGGAAGCCTCCAGGCGCTCCCGCACACCGGCCATCAGGACAATGGCCAGCAGGAAGCCCAGCGCGCCAAAGACGCCGTTCAACACGGACCACAGCAGATTGTAGCTGTTGTCGATGTTCAGGATGGTGGCGCCCAGCACGGCGCAGTTGGTGGTGATCAGGGGCAGGTAGATGCCCAGCGCATTGTACAGCGCCGGCATGGATTTCTTCATGAACATCTCGACGAACTGCACCAGGGAGGCAATCACCAGGATGAAGGAAATGGTAATCAGGTAGGTCAGCTGCAGCGGCACCAGGATGTAGTGGTACACCAGATAGGTGAACAGGGAGGCCAGGGCCATGACAAAGGTGACGGCAAGCCCCATGCCTGTTGCCGTTTCAACCTTGCTGGAGACGCCCAGGAAGGGGCAGCAGCCCAGGTAACGGGAGAAGATGAAGTTGTTGGTCAAAATGCAGTTGACCATGAACAACAGGAAATTCGTCAGGGTGAGTTCCATGGTGCTTACACTCCTTTCCTGGTGCTGAGTTTGTTGGAGATGGCATTAACAATGCCCAGAAGCAGCCCGAAGATGATGAACCCGCCGGGGGCCATGACAGCCAGCAGCATGGGTTCAAAGGAAGCGCCGAACAAGGCGGTGCCGAAGATGGTGCCGTTGCCCAGCAGCTCGCGGACAGAGCCGATCAGAATCAGGCCCAGGGTGAAGCCCATGCCCATGCCCAGGCCGTCGGATGCGGCCAGAAACAGGGAGTTTTTGCTGGCAAAAGCCTCCGCACGGGCCAGGATGATGCAGTTCACCACAATCAGGGGGATGAACAGGCCCAGGGCCTCATACAGCGCGGGCACAAAGGCCTGCATCAGCAGCTGCACGATGGTCACAAAGGTGGAGATCACCACGATAAAGGCGGGAATGCGCACTTTGTCGGGGATCAGGTTGCGCAGCAGGCTGATGACGATGTTGCTGCCCAGTAGCACAAAAGAGGCTGCCAGACCCATCCCCAGGCCGTTGGTGGCGCTGGTGGTGGCGGCCAGCACCGGGCACACGCCCAGCACCAGGCGGAAAATCGGGTTTTCGTTGATGATGCCGTTTACGAAAACGCCGCGCATAGTCAATTTCTTCTCACGCATGTTTCTTCACCATCCCATATACACGTCGGCTGGTCCAGCGGTCAATGAGGGGAGTTAAGATGTTCATCAGCAAGATTGCGTAGGTGACCCCTTCCGGGAAGGCCTTGGTCATGCGGATGACCGATACCAGTACACCGCAGCCAATGGCGAAAATCACCTGGCCCACCTTCAGCATGGGGTTGGTCACATAGTCCGTCGCCATGAAGACAGCGCCAAACAGCAAACCGCCGGAGAGGACGGAGCGCAGCGGATCGCCGCCCATCACCCAGGTCATCAGGGCCACGGTACCCACAAAGATGACGGGGATGTGCCAGCGGATGGTGCCCACAAACAGCATGTACAGGAAGCCGATGAGGATGGCAATCTTGCACACCTCGCCGATGGTTCCGGGGATGTTGCCCATGAGCAGGTCATACATCTGGTAGCCGCCCGGCCGGATCAAAGGGGTGGCAGCCGAGATGACGTCTGCGCCGGCAGGCACCACCTCTGTGACGCCCAGCACACGGGCGGGGAGGTGGTACACGCTCATCCGTGCGGGCCAGGAAGCCAGCAGGATGCCCCGGGCCAGGAGGGCCGGGTTCATGAAGTTGTGGCCGATGCCGCCAAACAATTCCTTCACCAGGATGATGGCGATGGCGCTGCCGATGGCAGGCAGCCACAGGGGCGCTTCTGCCGGCAGGTTCAGGCCTAAAATCAGGCCGGTTACCACGGCGGACAGGTCCATTACACGGACAGGCCGACGGGCCAGCTTCTGGAACAGGTATTCACACACAACAGCGGAGATCACTGCAACAGCCAGCACCCAGGCAGCCTTAGTGCCAAACAGGTAGATGCCGGCGGCGGTGGTGGGAACCAGCGCGATGAGGACGTCCAGCATCAGCGTCTGAGTGCTCTCCCGATTCACCAGATGGGGTCCGGTGGAAAGACGCAGTTTCATTCCTTTACACCCTCCTCGCGGTTATTTTTTCTTTTGCTTCTTTGAAGTTTGCGCACAGCTCGATCTTGGCCGGGCAAACATAGGAACAGGAGCCGCAAACGGTGCAGTCCATCACGTTGTGTTTCTTCATGCCTGCCAGGTCTGCCCGGTCGTTGAGGACATTCAGATACTGGGGATTCAGGAGGGACGGGCAGGCCTCCACGCAGCGCCCGCAGCGGATGCAGGGGCTGGGCTCTTTTTTGACGGCTTCCTTCTGGTTCAAGACCACCACGCCGTTGTTGGCCTTGGTCAGGCTGATGGCGGTGTTGGGAATGGCCAGGCCGGTCATGCTGCCGCCGGCAAAAATCTTGCCGGGTTCCTCGGAAAAGCCGCCGGCAGCATCAATGGCATCCTGGAAGCTGGTGCCCACCCGGATGCGCAGGTTGCTGGGGCTGTTCACGGCCCCGGTCACCGTGGTTATGCGGCTGATGAGGGGCTTGCCTTCCGTCACAGCGTCTGCAATGGCAGCAGCTGTGCCCACATTGAACACCACCACATGGGCATCAATGGGCAGGCCGCCGGAGGGCACCTGGCGTTTGGTGACCGCATCAATCAACTGTTTTTCACCGCCTTGGGGGTATTTGGTTTTCAGGATGGCTACCCGAACCCCTTCCATGCCCTGGGCCGCTTCCTTCATCGCCTTGATGGCATCGGGCTTGTTGTCTTCAATGGCAACAACGCCGGCTGCAACCTGCATGGCCCGCATGATAGCCCGCAGGCCCTTCAGAATGCGCTGGGGCTCTTCCAGCATGAGGCGGTGGTCGGCCGTCAGGAAGGTTTCGCACTCCGCGCCGTTTAAAATCACCGTATCAACGGATTTGCCTTCGGGAATCATCAGTTTGATGTGGGTTGGGAAGCAGGCGCCGCCCAAGCCGCAGATGCCGGCATCCTTCACCTGCTGGACAATCTTGTCCGCAGGCGCCTTTTCCACATCGCCCAGGGGGCCCAATGCCACCCATTCATCCTCGCCGTCGCTGGCGATTTCGATGCAGGTGCTGGGTTTTTTGCCCAGCATCTGCCTGGTGACCACCGCGGTGACCTCGCCGGAAACGCTGGCGTGCACCGGGATGCCAAAGCCTCCCACCGGCGTGGCGATGACCTGGCCCAGCTTGACCTGGTCCCCTTTCTTGACACAGGGCTCTGAAGGCGCGCCGATGTGCATGTCCACAGGGATGCACACGCGCTCCGGCACCAGGTCTTTGATGGGCAGGGCGCTGGTTTTGCCCTTGCCCTCATGCAGCTCCTTCAGCGGATGAATCCCGCCTTTGAAACTTAACTTCATGCTGTCTTGCCTGCCTTTCTATTTCAATCGCCTTATTCCGGCTTGTTTGCAAATGCTTCGTTGATGGCGTCCAGGACGGCCTGCATGGTGACGGTGGCGCTGGTGGCTGTGTCCGCATTGCGCAGGTTCTCCACCTTGCTGTCGTCCATGGCTTCCTCAGCGCCGCGGATGGCAAGGGGCGGGAGCTTTCCGATGAATTGCTCCGCGAAGTTTTCCTGCAGCGCTTCTGCGCCATAGCCGCGGGTTTCCACAAAGCCATCCTTCAGGATTTCCAGGCCTGCGATGCTGCCGTCCTGAGCAAAGGTGACCTCCACTGTAATCGGCCCCATGAAGCCGGTCTTGGTGGATGCGATGGCATCCCCTGTGATTACAAGGGTCTGCTTGGGGAACTGCTCCTCGTGGAGCTGGTTGATGCCCTCCAGCACCGCACGGCTGGTGATGGTGGCGCCTGTGATGGCATCAATGGTGTCTTCACCAACCTCCTCATCCGCCTTCCGCAGTCGAAGCGGCGGCAGTTTGCCGATGAACTGGTCTTTGAATTCAGGCTCCAGGGCGGCCAGGCCATAGCCCTTGGTCTCCTTGAAATCGTCGTCCCCGATGTGCAGGAAGGTGATTTTCCCGCTCTCATCAAAGGTGACCGCTACAGCCACGGGGCCGGCAAAACCGTCCTTCGCGGCCTTCAGGGCGTTTTCAGGAATCTCTACGGGCTCCGGCGTCGCAGTGGGCTCGGCTGTAGGCCTGGGCGTGGCTGCGGCGGCAGACTCGCTGATGATGTTCTTGTCTTCGTATGCCTTGTTGATGGCAGCCAGCACCGCCTGGGTGGTGATGGTGGCGCCGCTGATGGCATCGATGTTGGCATCGCTGGCAGCTTCGTCTTTTGCCGTGATGTGCAGGGGCGGCTTCTTCCCGATGAACTGGCTGGTGAAATCGCTTTCCAGGGCTGCAGCGCCATAGCCTTCGGTTTCATTGAATTGCTCATCGCCGACTGTGAGGGCGGTGATGCTGCCGTCATCCTTGATGGTGACCTGGACGGCCACCAGGTTGTTCTTGCCGGCAAAGCCTTCGGCAGCGCCCGCATAGGTGGTGCCTTCGGGAGCTTCCGCTGCCACCACGTTCTGGCTCTCGATCGCCTGGTTGATGGCGTTGACGATTGCCTGGGTTGTCACCGTTGCGCCGCTGATGGTATCCACGGTGTTTTCAGAGGGGGTTTCATCCTTCTGCAGGATATGCAGCGGCGCTTTCTTGCCCACATAGGCGGCCGCAAACTCGGGCTCCAGGGCTGCAGCCCCGTAGCCAGCGGTCTCGTTGAAGCGCTCGTCCCCCACCTTCAAGCCGCTGATGGTGCCGTCGTCCTTGACAGTCACCACAACATAAATGGGATGGTTTTCACCGGCGAAGCCCACGGCTTCCCCGGCATAGGAGGTGCCTTCAGCCGCCACGGCAGGCTTGCCGGCATCCGGATCCAGGTAGTTTTTCACCTGCTTGGCCACGTTGTTCACAGCGCCCAGCACCGCATTGCTGGTGATGGTGGCGGCGGTGATGGCATCCACCGCGTTGTCCTGGCTGCTGTCGCCCAGGCGCACCGGGCTGTTTTTACCGGAGAACTGTGAAGTGAAATCCGCATCCTTGGCTTTGGCGCCCAGGCCCGGGGTCTCGGCAAAACTGCTGCCGCCCACGTTGATGCCGGTGATGACACCTTCTGCAGTGACACCGGTCACCACCTCAATGTCGCCGCCATAGCCCCTGGCTTCGCTTTTTCCCACATAGCCCAGGACTTCGTCGCCTTTTTTCGCCACAAAAAGCATGCTACCGTCATCCAGCTGCAGCTCTTCAAACAGGTCCGCCTCCGGCATCACCTGCTTTTTGGCAGCTTCCTCCGCCGCGATGGCCTGCTGCCGAATGGGCTCTTTGGTGACCCCGTAGGTCATTGCAAGGCCCAGGCCTGCCACAATGGTGATGGCCCCCAGGACAATCCATGCGTAAATGCGGTTTTTCATTCAGTCAAACCTCCGTTGTATGTTCATGGCCTTCCCCTTGCGCGGAAAGCCGCTGTTTGATGGATGGATCAATCTCCCGGCCCAGCATGTCACTGGCAAGCTGGAAATCCCCCCGGGCCAGGGCAGAGCGGATGGCGGAGCTGGAAACCAGCTGCCCTTGCGGGGTTTTCACCGGCTGGATGGCGGTAAACCCAACTTCCGCTGCTTCACAAAACAGCTTCAGCTGGCCGATGTCCGTTTTTGCCAGATAACCAAAGCGGTGGTTGTAGCCAGCGACGATGTGCCGGGCGTGTAGCTGGTCCAGAAGCACCTTGTTGAAGAAGTCCTTGCCGCTCATCTGCTGCATGTCCTTGTCGAACCTGCTGACAGCGACATGCTGGATGCCGTAGCGCTCCAACAGGGCGATGCGCTCCTGGGCCGGGCTCAGTTCAAACACCTGGCTTTCAGGATCCACAACGCTGACCGGCAGGGGTTCATAGGTGTGCACAACGGGCACCAGTTTTTCCGCTTCTGCAATCTGCAGGGCCTCTTTAATCAGCTGCTGGTGCCCCAGATGGACCCCGTCAAATACACCAAGGCAGACCACCGCCGGCATGACGAGCCTGCCAGGAAAAGATTCCAGACGAAAAACCTTCATTCAAAACCTGCCAATCTGAGCATAATCATCCACAATGAACAACAGAAATCTTAGCATGAAATGGGTTTCATGTCAATCGAAAAACCTTATAGTATAACCAGTTCTTTATACTTCAAACAGTTCAAATCCGTGATTAAATTCGCAAATATTCAGTTCTGCCATCGGGCAGGTTTTCAGGTGTCTTCCTGCTCCAGATAGCTCATATACTGTTCCCGGGTCATCAGGGTTTTCCGGGGCTTCGTACCCTCGTTGCCGGAGATGATGCCCCGGCGCTCCATCTCGTCAATCAGGCGGCCGCTTCTGGCATAGCCCACCCGCAACACCCGCTGGAGCATGCTAATGGACATTTGCCCTGCTTCCACAGCCATTTCAATGGCCTGGGGCAGCAATTCGTCAAACTCGCCGTCCCCGCCGTTGTCCATGCCATCCCCCATGCCATTGCCGCTGTCGCCGGATTCTGATTTGTCAACATGTTCCATCAGGTCCAGGTTATAATCCGCCTTGTTGCGGCTTCTGATGTAGTCCACGGTCTGCTCCACGTCCTTATCCGCCACAAAGCAGCCCTGGACGCGGATGGGCTCCCTCGTGGTGGAGCGGAACAGCATATCGCCATAGCCCAGCAACTTCTCTGCACCATTGCTGTCCAGAATGGTCTTGCTGTCAAAGGGGGAGCTGACCCGGAAGGCGATTCGCCCGGGAATATTGGCCTTGATAACCCCGGTGATGATATTAACCGAGGGCCGCTGGGTGGCCAGAATCAGGCAGATGCCGGCAGCCCGGGCTTTGGCAGTGATGCGTTTGATGTGGTCTTCAATCATTTTGCCGCTGGTGGTCATCAGGTCTGCCATCTCGTCCACAATAACGATGATCCGGGGGAGGGGCTCCTCATCCGGGCCCAAGCGCTTGTTGTAGGCGTCCAGGTTGCGCACGCCGGCTTCCACCAGGATCTGATAGCGTTCATCCATTTCCTGGCACACCCAGTCCAGGGCGGCAGTGGCTTTTTTCGCATCCGTGATGACAGGCATCATCAGGTGGGGAACATCGTTATAGGGCTGCAGTTCCACAAATTTGGGGTCCACCATAATCAACCGCACATGCCGGGGGGACGCCCGGTAGAGAATGCTGCAGATGATGCTGTTGATGCACACGGATTTACCGCTGCCGGTGGCGCCGGCAATCAGCAGGTGGGGCATGTCCATCAATTCGCAGACGATGGGCGTCCCGGTGATGTCCTTGCCCAGGGCCACCGCAGTCGGAGAGGGGTTTTCCTTCATGCGGCTGGACTCCAGCACCTCCCGTAAAAACACCTTGGTGGTTTTGTCGTTGGACACTTCCAGGCCCACAAAGGAGGTGCCCGGAATGGGCATCTCTGCCCGGATGTCGCCCTTGGCTTTCAGTTCGATGGTCAGGTTGTCCATCACGTTGCGCAGCTTGTTGACATTGATGCCCTCCGCCAGGCGGATGGCAAAACGGGTGACGGTGGGGCCGTGGACAATGTCGTGGAGGTGGGCAGTGATCTGAAAGCTTTTGAGCGTTTCAATCAATTTCACGCCACGGCGCTGGTCTTCCTCCGTGGTGTCGTTGATCTCGCCTTGCGGCGGCGCTGTCAGCAGGCGCTTGGGCGGTACTTCATAGTCGTCCAGGGCCAGCTTGATTTGTTTGGGCTCCGGCTTACGCGCCATGCCGTCCAGGGTCGCCGCCTCAGGGGCCGCAGCCCGGCGGGCGACGGGCGTGCGCTCGCCGCTGAGGGGCACTGCAGGCGCGGTGTGCACGGCTTGCGCCGGCTTGTTGACCGTTTTGAAAACCGGCTCTTTTTCAGGGGTGACAACAGGCGGCGGGGTCTCCTGCACAGGCTGCGGCATCGCTTCCTCTGCAGGCAGTTGAACCGGCGCAGTTCTTTCCTTGCGGGGAATGGCAGGTGCTTCGGGCTGCATCACAGCAGCCGCCTGCTGCCTGCTTCCGGTGCGCCGGCCTGCAGGCCTTTCCCTGGCTACAACTGGCTCAGAAACGGGCAGCTGCGCTGCTACAGGTGCAGGTGCAGGGACAAACTCCGGTTCCAACTGCACAGGTTCAACAGTCTGCCGTGCTCTGGCAGTTTCAAATACCGGCTCCGGCCTGAGCGCCGGTTTGGCGGCAGGCTGGGCCGCTGGCGGGAAATCCTCTTCAAAAATCGCGCCGGTTTGGGGGATGAAGCCAGGCTCCACCTCCGGCTGGGGCTGCACAAAGGGCGGCTGCTGCCGGTTGAGGCCGGCGGCATGGTTCCAGGAGGCGGAGGTTGCAGGATATGGCTCCATATCCACCCAGCCTGCTGCTGCAGGTTCCACGGGTTCCTGTGGCTGCCACTGCTGCTGCTCCGCAATTTGATAATCCTGATGGTTCAGGTCCTCGGGGTAGGCCTGCGCGGCAGCCATGTCGCCTCCCGTTTGCGCCTGGACAGTTTGGGGCCGCTCAGCTGCCGGCCGCCTCTCGGGCGGCCGGTTGATTTTATGGCTGATCTGGGCTGCCAGCCTGGCAGGGCTCACCCGGGCCAGGGCAAACAGCAGGGCGATGACTAGCAGGACTGTCAGGGTGGTGGCGCCGAAATTGCCCAGGGTAATGAAGAGGGGGTAGGCCACCAGCATTCCCAGTACGCCGCCGCCAGGGTAGAAATTGTTGTCGCTGCGCAGGCCCTGGTAGCGATGATAGGCTTCGTGGAGGTATTCCCCCATGCTGTCCGGGTATCCGGCGCCCCTTAAGGAATTGAGGTTTTTGATGTAGTGCATCAGCCGGGGGTAGCTCTGGTCATTCACGCGGAGGGTGAGGGTCAGCAGGGCGCCGATGCACATGATGAGCAGCAGGCTAATCAAGAAAGGATAAACCGATACATAGCGTTTGGCGGATATCACCAGAATGCCGCCCAGCCAGATCACCATCACGGGAACCAGGAAGTAAAGCCCGCCCCCCAGGCCGATGGCCATGTATTTAAACAGGTTCAGGGCGCCGGAAGATGTCTGCAGCATGACCCCCAGCAGCAGCATGAACCCGAAAGCCATCACCATCACGCCTGCCGGCAGCAGCACGGCGCCGCCGCGGTCGGTGGATTGGATGACGTTTTTGGTTTTCTTCCTGGCAGCAGTTGTCATGCGGCGGTTCCTTTACTTGATGGTTTGCATCCAGATGGCTATGAGCTGGTCCTCCTGGTCATATACCAGGCGCAGCTCGTTGGGTTCAAAGGGATAGATGTCCATGTTGCCTTCAGGCAAGCCGTACAGGGCCGCCGCATCCTCCCCCAGGGGCAGGCTGACCGCGGGCTGGCCCAGCGCCAGAAGGGCATCAGCCTGGGTGGATGCCCCGGTGATAAGGCCGGACAGGTTCATCCGCCTGGATAGCACCCCGGCTATTGTATCACGGTCGAAGCTGATGAGCACACTGCCCCTGAAGCGGTCATCCTCCAACTGGTATTTCTCGCCGTCTGCAAAACCTTCCGGGTCGTACAGCAGGCTATGCCGCTTGATAGCGGTTTCCAGCTTCTCTCCCAGGGTCACTGCCAGGCCGGGCAGTTTGCCGCTGCGGGCTGCCTCTTCAATCGCTTTGCCGGTATGCTCATTGGTGTGCATGCGGTTCAGAACGCCCAGGCTGTGCAGGAAGGAGCCTTCCTCCAGGTTCATCAGGTCCTGGATTTCATGAAACAGAAAATGAAAAGACGCCGGCCGCCCGGAAAGCCAAGTGAGGCTATCTTCCGGATAAAAGAAACTGATGCCGGTAGCATCTATCAGCAAGCGCTCAAGGGGCAGGGGCCGCAGGGCGCTGAGGTCCAGGTAGTTGGACAGGTCATCCATGAACAGTGCATCCACCAGGTCTTCCAGGTGCGTCCGGGCCTCTTCCTTGTTGGTAAACAGCTGGTCGGCCGTCACTTCCTGGCCGTTGGCCAGGTCAAACTGCAGGGGAAGCTGCTGATAGCCTGTCCGGCCGTTTGGCATCCTCCCCTCTGCTGTGAAGAGGATGGACAGCAGGTCGTGCCCGTCTGTTGAGGGCAGGATGAAGGCTTCGCCGGACAGCACCAGCTGTCCCGGGGTGCCGGACTGAAGCACAGTGAAGGTGTTCAGGTGGGGCGTAATGTGTTCAACGATGGCCTGATTGATCTGATCCTGCACGAAGCTGTTGTCCATGCCGGTGATTTCAGGATAGTTCAGGGAAGAATCCCCAGCCGTCTTTGAAACCATGTCAATGACAGCTTTGCTTGTGGTGGCTGACGCAGCAGGCGCCAGCAGCACAAGGATCAAAAGACAGGCACAGGCTTTTATAATGCTGGCTTTCATGTCAATCGCCTCCTTGTGCCCATTCTACATGCAAGCCAAGAATATTTCAAGAATGAAACAGTTGGAAACAATTCCGTCATGAAATGCTGGAGGTCACTGCTCCGGCGCGTACCCTGGCTTTGCGCTCCTGCCTTCCTGGCGGGCGAAGTTCTCCGCATTCTTGTTCAGATAGATTTGGTACATCTCCTCAGCATCCAGGCCCGCTTCCAGGCACATGCTGAGGAAGAAGTGCAGGATGTCCACCAGCTCCTCCTTCAGCGCCGGGGTGTCAATGGCCTTGGGGTTCTTCCACCATTTGAAGTTCACCTCGTCCAAGAGTTCCGCCAGTTCGCTGATGATGGCCAGGGTATGTTTCTGAATCCATGTTTCAGGGGCAATGCCGTGCAGGTCCCGCTTGTCCCTGATGGCATCGTTCAGGCTTTTCTGAATGGTGAGCATGTGTTCCAGCCGGTCCATGTCCTTCCTCCTCACTTCAGCCGTCTGCTGATTTGTTTCCCCACCGCAGCCAGGACAGGCTCATGGCGGAGGGTGTCCCGCATGACGCGGTTGACGTCCCGAAGTGTCACCCTGCGCAGCCTGGCCATGATGTTCTTTTGATCAATTAACTGGTCATGCATCAGTTTCACGCTGCCCATGGCAGCCATCCGCTGGTAGGCGCTTTCCATGCCCAGGGCATAGCCGGTTTTCATCTGGGCCATGGTCTGCAGAAACTCTGTTTTGCTGAGGCCTTCCGAAATCAGCGCATCGGCTTCCTGCCTGACCAATTCAATCACCCGGTTCACCTTCTGGGGCGTGCATGCGGCATAGATGGTGAACTCGCCGCAGCCGGGGTAGGCGGTGGGCGCAGAATAAATGCTGTACACCAGGCCTTCCTGCTCGCGCACCTTCTGAAACAGGCGGGAGGAGACGCCGCCGGCAAAGGCGGTTGAGAAGGCTGCCATGGCAAAGCGGTCCTCATGCATGCTTTCCAGGCCGGGATAGCTCAGGCAGATATGGGTCTGCTCCACATCCTTGTTCAGGGTCAGCACCTTGCCGCTGTTTTGAAAATGATTTACAGGGAATGGTCTGTTTTCCTGCCCCTGCCAGCTGCCGAAGGCAGTTTCCGCCCAGTCGATGAGCTGCTGTTGGTCAAATCGTCCCACCACGGACAGCACGGCGTTGCCAGGCTGATAGTATTGTGCCCGATAGGCCTGCAGGCCCGCCAGGGTCTGCCGGCTGATGACCT
Organism: Clostridia bacterium; assembly: GCA_036834245.1. Lineage (GTDB taxonomy): Bacteria > Bacillota > Clostridia > Christensenellales > Aristaeellaceae > UBA6115. Next base: position 13,534 of record DAITOE010000022.1, read on the forward strand.
GCCGCGTGCCCAGGATGGTCTTCGCAAGGCTTTGGTCCTGGTATACGCCCTCGTGGAGCAGGTTGAACACCAGGTCTTCCGGCGTGTCTGCCTCCATGGCGATTTCTTCCAAGATGACCTGCTGCTCTTTTTCAAACTCACCCTGTTCAAACCTGGGGTTGATCAGCATGTCGGCCAGCAGGCCGATGGCCTTGCCCAGGTCCTTGTCGGTGATGCGGGCGTAGTAGCTGGTGATGGTTTTGCTGGTGGCTGCGTTCACGTTGCCGCCCAGCATGTCAATCTCTTCCGCAATCTGCCGGGTGCTTCTGGTGGCCGTTCCCTTGAAGGCCATGTGCTCGATGAAATGGGACAGACCGCTTTCTTCCGGCGTCTCCATGATGGAGCCTGCCTTCACAAACACCCCCAGAGAGGCGCTGCGCAAATAGGGCAGGCGCTCCATCAGGAGGGGCAGGCCGTTTGACAACACATGTGTATGAATCATCTTGCTCCTGTCATCCTGCAGGAAACGGCTTGTCTACCAAAAGACAAGCCGTTTCGCGCAGTGTTTGAAATCTTAGTTGTTGCTGCTGCGGCGGGGCGGACGCCCGTCACGGCGCGGCGGACGGGAACCGCCTTCACCGCCACCGGGGCCCGGCCGGTTGAAGGTGCGGGGTCTGTACTCCATGTCATTGCGCAGCAGGTTGATGCGGCCCTGGGCGTCGATCTCGGAGACCTTGACCTCCACCATGTCACCGATGCTCATCACATCTTCCACCTTCTCCACCCGCTCATTGGCCATCTTGGAGATATGCAGCAGGCCGTCCTTGCCGGGGAGCAGCTCGATGAAGGCGCCCATGGTGCTGAGGATGCGCACCACCTTGCCTTCATAGACCTCGCCCACTTCCACATCTTTGGCGATGCCTTCGATGATGCGGCGGGCCTTGGCGGCTGCCTCTTCATCCGGAGTGGCAATGGCGACGCGGCCGTCGTCCTCGATGTCAATCTTGACGCCGGTGTCGGCGATGATCTTGTTGATCATCTTGCCGCCCGGGCCAATGACCTCGCGGATCTTGTCCGGGTTGATGAAGAAGGTCACAATCTTGGGGGCATATTTGCTCAGCTGGGGCCGGGGTGCCGGCAGGGTGGCCAGCATGATTTCCAGGATATGCAGCCTGCCTTTGAGGGCCTGCTCCAGGGCCCGCTTCAGGATGGGCTGGTCGATGCCCTTGATCTTGATGTCCATCTGGATGGCGGTGATGCCGTTCATGGTGCCGG
>DAITOE010000023.1:0-1602 GCA_036834245.1 Clostridia bacterium
ACCCCATCTTGAAACCTGGAGGACATGGATGGTTAAGGTAGTTCTGGATGCGATGGGCGGGGATCACGCCCCGCAGGCCCCCTGTGAAGGCGCCATTGCGGCGCTGCGGGCAGACCGGGAGCTGACGGTAATCCTTGCGGGAGACCCGAAGGTGATTGAACCGCTGATCAAAGACGCCCAGGACGTGCGGGACCGCCTGCAGGTTCTGGATGCGCCGGAGATGATCAGCAACCATGAGTCCCCTGCCATGGCCATCCGGCAGAAGAAAAACAGCGCCATTGTCCGGGGCATGCTGATGGTGCGTGAGAAGGAAGCGGACGGCTTCGTGTCTGCCGGCTCCACCGGCGCTGTGCTGGTGGGCGGCATGCTGCGCCTGGGCCGCATCCCCGGCATCGAGCGGCCGGCACTGGCTCCCCTTTTGCCCGGGCGGAAAGGCCATTTCCTGTTGATTGACTGCGGTGCCAATGTGGATTGCAAACCGGAATACCTGGCCCAGTTTGGCCTGATGGGGGATGCCTTTATGGAGAAGGCCATGGGCATTCACAAACCCCGGATCGGCCTGGTGAACAACGGTTCAGAAGAGGAAAAAGGCAGCGTGCTGTATGCGGAGGCGCACCAGCTGCTCAAAAAGGAAAAGATCAACTTTATCGGCAATGTGGAAGCCCGCTATATTCCGGCCGACCAGGCCGATGTCATCGTGTGCGACGGGTTTGACGGGAACATCATTCTCAAGTACACTGAGGGCGTTGCCGAGACCTTGATGGGCATCATCAAGCAGGAGCTGATGGCGGACACCCGCAGCAAAATTGGCGCACTGCTGGCAAAGCCCGCCTTCCACCGGGTGAAGAAGCTGATGGACTACACCGAGGTGGGCGGCGCGCCGCTGCTGGGGGTCCAGGGCACGGTGGTGAAAGCCCACGGCTCCAGCAACGCCAAAGCCATCTGCAGCGCGCTGCGGCAGGCCGCCCTGATCATCCGCTCGGGGGTCACCGCAGAAATAGAGCAAAAACTGATTCGGCAGTCAATCTGATTTGGAGGACATGATCATGGTATTTGAGAACGTATCCACCTTAATCGCCAAGCAGCTGAAGGTTGCCCCTGAAAAGGTCACCCGCGATGCCCGCCTGGTGGAGGATCTGGGCGCCGACAGCGCCAATGTGATGGTACTCATCATGGATCTGGAAGACCAGTTCAACATGCAGGTGGAAGACAGCGCCATCACCACCCTGAAAACAGTGGGGGATGTGGTGGACTATATCCAGGCACGCCTGGGGTGAGTCGGAAAGACCTTGGGCTGCCGCCCACAGGGGCGGCAGCTATTTTTGATGGAACGAGCGGACATCAGCGGCTGATGTCCGCTTTGGGGTATTCGTTTATCGACTTGGGACTGCTGCAGACCGCCCTTACCCATCCCTCCGCCAATACCAGAAAAAACAACCAGCGCCTGGAGTTTTTGGGGGATGCGGTGCTGCAGCTGGTCATCAGCGAATTATTGTACAACAGCAGCAAAGAGGCAGAGGGCAAGCTGACCTTCAAACGCCAGCGCCTGGTGAATGAGCAGACCCTGGCCCAGGTGGCCCGGGGCATCCAGCTGGGGGAGCA
>DAITOE010000023.1:1702-14661 GCA_036834245.1 Clostridia bacterium
GGCTGCCATGGACAACATACGCAAAGGGGGAGGGCAGCCATGAAGCTGACACGGCTTGAAATCTATGGCTTCAAGTCCTTTCCCCAGCGCACGGACATCCGCTTTGACGACGGCATCACCGGCATTGTGGGGCCCAACGGCTCCGGGAAAAGCAACATCGCAGACGCAGTCCGCTGGGTCCTGGGGGAGCAGAGTGCCAAGGCCCTGCGCGGTTCCAGGATGGAGGACGTCATCTTTGCCGGCACCCAGAAGCGCCGTCCCATGCCCTATTGCGAGGTTTCCCTCATCTTTGACAATGAGGACGGCCAGTTGAAAAGCCCCCAGACCGAGGTGATGGTCACCCGGCGGGCCTACCGCAGCGGCGAGGGGGAATACTACCTCAACAAGAAAACCTGCCGCCTGCGGGACATCGTGGAGCTGTTCCACGACACTGGCATCGGCCGGGAGGGCTATTCCATCATCGGCCAGGGCAACATCGACGTGATTCTCTCCGGCCGCGGGGACGAGCGCAGGGCCGCCTTTGAAGAGGCAGCCGGCATCATCGGCTACCGCTCACGCAAGGAAGAGGCGGAGCGCAAACTGAACCGCACCCAGGAAAACCTGCTCCGGGTGGGGGATTTGCTGGAAGAACTGGGCAGCCGCATTGAACCCCTTCGGGAACAAAGCGAGGCTGCCCGGGCCTATATGGCGCTGTCCGCCCGCTTGAAAACCCTGGATGCCAATATCTATTTAACCCGCCATGACCGGCTCACCAAGCGCCTTCAGTCCCTGAAAGAAACCCAGCAGGGGATGCGGGAACTGATTGCCCAGCACGAGCTTGACATCGCAGGCTATCAGGAGCAGCGCAAGGAGCTGGAAGCGCGTCTTTTTGATGCCGAGCAGGCCGCTGATGCCCAGAGCGATTTACTGGCCCGCCAGGAAACCGCCCTGCGGGAGCAATTGGTCCAGGTGGAGCGCAGCGCCCAGGTCCTGGAAAATGCCAGGGAAGAGCTGAAGAAAAACGAAGAAGAGCTGCATAACTTAAAAAAGGAACTGGAGGAATTGGACAGCCTGCGCAGCCAAACGGCCCAGGATGAAGCCCACAGCGACAGCCTGCTTAAGGATGCGGACAAGGTTTTGGCTGGTCTTGAACAAGCAGCCCGGGATACCCAGGAGAAACAGACAGCGGTGGAAGAGCGGCTGGACGCCCACCGCAGCTTGATTTTGCAGTCTGCCAACAGCCGGGCAGATGCCCGGGAACGGCAGGCACGGCAGCAGGCCATGCTGCAGCAGTCCCAGGCCAGAATGCAGGAAATCGAACAGGGCGAAGACGGCTTAAAAACTGCAGTCGCCTTGGCAGAGCAGGCGGAAGCGGCGGCCCTGAAGCAGCTGGAGGTCACACAGGCGGCGGTGAACGCGCTGCGGGAAGGGCTGGCCCAGACAGAGCGGGCGCTGAAAACCGCCCGGGAGCAGGCTGCCGGCGCGCAGAACGAATTGATCCAGGCGCAGCAGGCCTTCCAGCGGGACACCGCCAGGTACAACACCATGGAAGAACTGGCCCGCGCCCACGAGGGGTTCTTCCAGCCGGTGCGCCAGGCCCTGAAATACGGGGAAAACAACCCCAAGGTTCACGGCGCGGTGGCCCACCTGATCCAGGTGCCCAAAGAACTGGAAACCGCCATGGAGATGGTGCTTGGCGGCGCCTTGCAAAACGTGGTCACCCAGGATGAGGAAACCGCCCAGGAGCTGATTCAGTACCTGCGGGAGAACCGCTTCGGGCGCACCACCTTCCTGCCCATTTCCGCAGTGCGGGGCCGCAGCCTCAGCGCCAATGAAACCCATGTATTGAAATTGCCGGGTTGCCTGGGGGTTGCCAGCCAGCTGATTGCCTATGACAGCCAGTACCAGGGCATCATCGAGTCCCTGCTGGGGCGCACTGTGGTGGCCCGGGACCTGGATGCCGCCATCGCCATTTCCAGGGCCGGGCGGCAGGCCTTCAACGTGGTGACCCTCATGGGGGATGTCATGCGCGCCGGCGGCGCCATGACCGGCGGCTCCGTGCAAAGCCGCACGGTGAGCCTGCTGGGCCGCGAACGGGAAATGAAGGAGCTGGCGGCGTCCCTGAATGAACAGGCGGAGCGCCTGCAGACGATGCAGGCGACGCTGGTAACGCTGAAAGACCAGGCTGCACAGCTGGAGGAGCAGGTGCATAGGGAGCGCCTGCACACCCAGGATGAGGAGATTGGCATCGCCCGGGAGGAAGAGCAGGTCAAGCAGACGGCCGAGCGCCTCCAGGTGGCCCGTGAGCGGCTGGACCAGTCCATGGAAGCCCGCGCCCAGCTTCAGGAGATGATCGCGGAGTTGCAGGAGGATTTGAGCCAGGCCGATGCAGCCTCAAGGCAGATAGACCACAGCCAGGAGCATCTGGCTGCTCAGGAAGCCGGCATGAAGGAAGAGCTGGCCCAGGCCCGGGAAGCTGCGGAAGCGGCGCGGCTGCAGATGGAGCAGCAGCGGGAGGCCTGCTCCCAGCTGGCCCACCGTCTGGACCTCTTCAAACGGGACAACCAGCGCTTTGAGAAAGAGCGGCATGCCCTGTCAACGAAGTCTTCCAGGCTGCAGCAGCTGGGAATACAGCTTGCGCAGCGCATCCAGGAGGAGGGCAAACGCCAGGAGGAGATTGCTGACCAGGCAAAGGCCTTCACCCGTGCAGTAGAGGATATCCGCTCGAACGCCGCCCAGGCAGAGGCTGACCGCCGCGCCCTGAACGCGACGCAGCGGCAGCTGGTGGAGCGCTCCGAGCAGGCCCACCGCAGCCACAGCGAGGACAGCCAGAAGCTGCACAAAAGTGAAATCAGCCTCACCCGGCTGGAGGAAGAGCTCCATGCCATGACCGCCACCCTCTTCCACACCCACGAGCTCACCTACGCATCGGCGGAGGCCTTCAAGACCGAGGAGAAATTTGACCTCCCAGCCGGGGAGCGGGAGGCGGCGGACATCCGGAAAGAAATCAGGGACATGGGGGCCATCAACATCCACGCCCTGGAGGAGTATGCCCAGACCAAGAGCCGCTTTGATGAATTGAGCCTGCAAAAAGAAGATGCAGAGAAGGCCAGGGAAGACCTGCAAAGCCTCATCAAACGCCTCCAGGGCCAGATGGAGAAGCAGTTCCTGCGGGAGTTTGCCCTGCTCAACGAATATTTCGGGGAAACCTTCAAGCGCCTGTTCAACGGCGGCCAGGCCAGCCTGAGTCTGGCGGACCCCAGCCAGCCTTTGGACTGTGAAATCCAGATCAAGGCGCAGCCCCCCGGGAAGAAGCTGCAGCTGCTGTCCCTGCTGTCCGGCGGGGAACGGACGCTGACCGCCATCTCTATCCTGTTTGCGATGCTGAAATTAAAGCCCACGCCCTTTTGCATCCTGGACGAGATCGAAGCGGCGCTGGATGACGCCAACATCTACAGCTTTGCAGAATACCTGGCAGAATATGCCAAAGGCACCCAGTTTATTGTGATTACCCACCGCAAAGGCACCATGGAAAGCTGCGACATGCTCTATGGCGTCACCATGCGCGAAAAAGGCGTATCGGACATGATTGCGGTGAACCTGCAGGAATACACTGCTTAAAGGAGGACATCATGTCAGGATTTTTTGCCAGGCTGAAACAGGGCCTCACTAAGACCCGGGGCCAGATGACGGACCGCATTGACGAGCTCACCCAGGCCACCCAGGTCATTGACGAGGATTTCTACGAGGAGTTGACCGACATCCTGCTGCTGAGCGATGCCGGCATGGCTGCGACGGATAAGATGATTACTGCCCTCAAACAGGAGGTTGCAGCACAGAAAATCAAGGATGCGAAGCAGGCGAAAGAGGTGCTCAAGCAGATCATGGTGGAGGAGATGAACATCCCCCGCCCTGCCCTCAACTGGCCCATGGTGATGCTGGTGGTGGGGGTGAACGGCGTGGGGAAGACCACCACGGTGGGCAAGCTGGCCCTGCGCTTTAAAGAAATCGGCCGCAGCGTCACCCTGGCTGCCGCGGACACCTTCCGGGCAGCGGCTGACGACCAGCTGCAGGTGTGGGCGGACCGGGCCCAGGTGCCCCTGATCAAGCAGCAGCATGGGGCAGACCCCGCCGCCGTGGTGTTTGATGCCATCACCTCTGCCAAGGCGCGCAACACCGACCTGCTGATTGTGGACACCGCCGGCCGGCTGCACAACAAGAAAAACCTGATGGACGAGCTGTCCAAAATCAGACGGATTATCAACCGGGAATTCCCGGAGGCCACCGTCAGGAGCATGCTGGTGCTGGATGCCACCACCGGGCAAAACGGCCTGATTCAGGCGAAGATGTTCAAGGAAGTGGCGGACATCAACGGCATCATCCTCACCAAGCTGGACGGCACCGCCAAGGGCGGCATCGCCCTGGCCATCCGGCAGGAGCTGAACGTGCCGGTCTGGTACATTGGCGTGGGGGAAGGAATAGACGACTTGCAGTCCTTCAATGCCAAGGAGTTTGTGGACGCACTGTTCTGATTGTCTGAGAGCCTTCGATAAAACCATACAAAAAGGCCCGCTACATGATGCAAGCGGGCCTTGGTTATTGCTGTGGGTGTTACGACCCGGCCGGGAAGTTGCCCTGGTACAGGTAGCGCTGGGTGCCCTGGCCGGCAATGCCGTCCGGGGTGAGGCCGCGGGAGCGCTGGAAGGCTTTCACGGCTTCGGTGGTGCCAAAGCCAAACTTGCCGTCCACATCGCCCTTGTAGAAGCCCTGATCCTTCAGCGCCTGCTGCAGGGTGCGCACCAGGGTGCCGCTGTCCCCTTCCCTGAGGGTGACATAGTCGCCATCGGGATTGGGCGTCACATTGGTGTAGTGGGGGATCCGGGTGGGCTGGCCGCCGGGCTGCCCGGGAGGCGGGGTGGCGGTGGCGCCGGGCCCTTTGGCGTTGTTGCTGAACAGCACCTCGTAGGTGTCGGGTCCCACCTTGCCGTCCGGCACCAAGCGGTTGGCGCTTTGGAAGGCCTTCACGGCGGCTTCTGTGGAAGCGCCGAAGTCCCCGTCAATGCTGCCGGTATAATAGCGCAGTTCCTTCAAACGGCGCTGGATGCGGCGCACCATGTCGGAATTGCTGTCCCCCCGTTTGATGGAGGTGCCGATGATGCCCACAGAAGTGGAGGTGCCCCTGGCAGAGGAGGAGTACAGCTTCTCCAGGGTCAACTGGCCGGCAATGCCGTCGGAGTAGGAGGTGTTGCGGTTTTGGAAGGCGATGACCGCGGCTTCCGTGATGGAATCAAACTGCCCGTTGGCGGTGCCGGAAAGATACCCCAGGGCGATGAGCCGCTCCTGCATCTTCCTGACATCGCTGCCGGTGGAGCCCAGTTTCAGGTAGACATCCTTGCGGATCACCGGGGTGGCGGTGGCCCGGGGGGTGGGTGTGGGGGTGGGCCGGGGCGGCAGGGCAGAGGAGGAGTTCAGTTTTCGCAGGGTTTCAGAACCGGCGATGCCGTCCACCCGCAGGCTGTTCCGCGCCTGGAAGGCTTTCAGGGCTGCTTCCGTGGATTTGCCAAAGTCGCCGTCCACAGAGCCGACGTCATACTTCAGGTCCTTTAGGCGCTGCTGCATGGCCTTGACCTCAGGCCCGGTGGCACCCAGTTTGAGAACCACCGGTGTGGGGGCCGGGATGGCCGTGGTGGGCGCCATGGACACCACAACACCGCCCCAGACAGTGGGGGTGGGGGTGGGCGTATTGAAACCGGGCTGCCCGCTGGGCACCAGGACGCTGCCCCAGGCGCCGGGCGTGGTGGACTGGGGGATGGTGTCAGAACCGGTGGGCAGGTTGATCAATGGCCCGGTGCCGGAAGGGCTCTGTGATTCCTCAGGCCCCGTGGTGGGGGTCGCAGTGCCGCCCAGGATCTTGAAAGGCGGCTGCTCGCCGGTTCCGTTTTGGGTGTTGGTGGTGGTATCCGGCGTCGCAGTACAACCGGCCAGGAAAGCGGCAAGCAACAGCAGGGCTGCCAGCCGGATGAACTGCTTTAATTGTTTCCGTTCCATACGTTTACCATCCTCGTTCCGGTTGTTTTCTCTACAGCAAAAGGCTGTTCACTCATCAAACGCCGTGGAATGCTGCATTCATGCATCATTTTCCCATTCGGGACATGGTAATTTTATCATACAGGGAATATTTAATCAATGTAAATGAAATTGTCCTTCACAAAATTGACACATATCACCGTCTTTGCTACAATGCGCCGGTATCAAGTGGGAGGATGTTGATGAGCCTGTACCAGACGATTGTGCTGGCGGTGGCGCTGGCGATGGACGCTTTCGCAGTGGCCCTGTGCAAGGGCGCTTGCCTGTCGGAGTTGAAGGACAGGGGGGAGAGCGTGGCTGTGGCGGTCACCTTCGGGTTTTTCCAGGCCTTAATGCCCCTGATCGGCTGGTTTGTAGGCAGCCGTTTCCGCTATCTGATTGAGTCCGTGGACCATTTCATTGCCTTTGGCCTGCTGGCCATCATCGGCGGGAAACTGATCTATGAAGCCTGGAAAAACCGGCACGAGGAACTGGTCTGCACCCCGCTGCACTTCATGGAGCTTATGCTGCTGGGCATTGCCACCAGCATCGACGCCCTGGCCGCTGGCGTAGCCCTGGCGGTGCTGGACATCAACATCTGGCTGTCCATTCTGTTAATCGGTGTCATCACCACCGCCCTGAGTTTCATAGGTTTCCACCTGGGCAAGCGCTTCGGCACCAAACTCCAGTCCAAGGCCCAGCTGGCGGGCGGTCTGGCCCTGATTGTCATCGGCACAAAGATTTTAATCGAGCATCTCTCAGCGTGAGCGGCCCTCCAGGGCATCCCGCAGATAACCGGCCAGAATCTCAACGATTCTGGCATTTTTTCCGCCCCGGGTCACAATCACGTCAGCCTGGTGGATGTAGTTGCGGATGTATTTGTCATACATCGGCTTGACGGTGGCCAGGTACTGGTCTGAAATGCTGTCGATGCTGCGCTTGCGCTCCTTGATGTCCCGGTTGATGCGCCGCAGCAGGCAGATGTCTGGCTCCACGTTGATGAACAGCTTCAGGAACATGCGGTCGCACAGGCGCTTGTCGTAAAAGGCGTGGATGCCCTCCATGATCAGCACCTCCCCGGGGTTTATGATGTCATCGCTTTTGACCCGCGCGTGGGTGGTGAAGTCATAAGCCTTTTTGACGATGGGCTTGCCCTCCAGCAGGTCGTTGATGTCTGTGAGCAGCTGGTCATGGTCAAAGATCTTGGGCTCATCAAAGTTCAATTTGGAGCGCTCCTCAAAGCTCAGGTGAGGATAGTCCAGGTAGTAGGCATCCTGATTGATGACCGTGCTGCTGGTGCCCAGGGCCAGAAGAAGCTCCTCTGACAGCGTGGATTTCCCGGACCCGCTGGCGCCGCAAATTCCGATGAACAGCATGGATGACCTCCTGCGTGATGTTGTGATGGCTGGCGTTGATGGGGCTTGACGGTTTTTCAACCTTCTTTTATAGTATACGCAAGTGAATACACTTATCAAGAGCGGTGGAGGGACTGGCCCTGAGAAACCCGGCAGCCTGCGAATGCAAGGTGCTACATCCAGCGGCCCTGGCCGGAAGATAAGTTTGCACAGACGGCGCTTATCTCAAGAAGCGCTATTTTTATCAGAAAGTGGGGTACATCCATGAGGAAACTGTTTACGGCGGAGTCGGTGACCGCGGGCCATCCCGACAAAATGTGCGACCAGATTTCAGACGCAGTGCTGGACGCCATCCTGAAGGAGGACAAGGAGGCCCGGGTGGCCTGTGAAACCTGCGCTACCACAGGGCTGATCCTGGTGATGGGGGAGATCACCACCAGCACCTATGTGCCCATCCAGGACATCGCCCGGGGCGTGGCGCTGGACCTGGGCTACAACCGGGCCAAATTTGGCTTTGACGGCCACACCTGCGCGGTGCTCACCGCAGTGAACGAGCAGTCCCCGGACATCGCCGGCGGGGTCAACCAGGCCCTGGAAAGCCGCAGTGGCGGCACCGCCCTCACCGGGGCGGGGGACCAGGGCATGATGTTTGGTTATGCCAGCAACGAAACCGAGGAGCTGCTGCCCATGCCCATCGCCCTGGCCCACCGGCTGGCCCGGCGCATGGACGAGGTGCGCAGGTCCCGCCAGCTGCCCTGGATGCGGCCCGATGGCAAAAGCCAGGTCAGCATGGTATATGAAAATGGCAGGCCGGTTGCAGTGAGCAATGTGGTGATCTCCACCCAGCATGACGAAAAGGTCAGCCAGGAGGAAATTGCCGGGGCTATGACCGAGCAGGTTATCAAGCACAGTATCCCAGAGCATCTCATCACACCGGACACAGAGCTGCTGGTGAACCCCTCCGGGCGCTTTGTGCTGGGCGGCCCGGCGGGGGACAGCGGCCTCACCGGCCGGAAAATCATCGTGGACACCTACGGCGGCTTTGTGCCCCATGGGGGTGGCTGCTTCTCCGGCAAGGATCCCACCAAGGTGGACCGCTCTGCAGCCTATATGGCCCGCTACGCAGCCCTCAATGTGGTGGCTGCCGGCCTGGCAGACCGCTGCCAGGTGGCCCTGGCCTACGCCATTGGCCGGGCGCAGCCGGTGAGCTTCACCGTGGACACCTTTGGAACTGGCCAGGTGCCGGACGACCGGATTGAACAGGCCCTGTTGGAGGTCATGGATTTCACCCCCGACGGCATCATCAAAACCCTGGACCTGCGGCGCCCCATCTACCGCCAAACGGCCGCCTACGGCCATTTCGGGCGGCTGGACCTGGACCTGCCCTGGGAAAAGAAAGACAAGGTTGCCGCTCTGCAAAAGGCCATCAAGTAAAGGAACAGAAACAATAAATAACCGGGATGCCGCATCGAAGGCACCCCGGTTTTTACGCCATCCAGTTTTCAGCCGCCCAGGTAGGCTTTCTGCACGTCCTCGTCCTCAAGCAGCGCCTGGCCGGGGCCGGATTTGATGATGCGCCCGGTTTCCAGCACATAGGCGCGGCGGGCCAGGGACAGGGCCATCTGGGCATTTTGTTCCACCAGGAGGATGGTGGTGCCCTCCTTGTTGATTGCCCGGATGATGTCAAAAATCTCCTGCACCAGAAGGGGGGACAGGCCCATGGAAGGCTCGTCCATCATCAGCAGCTTGGGTCGGCTCATCATGGCCCTGCCCATGGCCAGCATCTGCTGCTCGCCGCCGGAGAGGGTGCCTGCCAGCTGCTTTCGGCGCTCCATCAGGCGGGGGAAATGGGCAAACACCAGGTCCAGGTCGCTGGCCAGCTGGTTCCGGTCCTTCCTGGTGAAGGCGCCCATTTCCAGGTTTTCCAGCACGGACATCCGTGCAAACACCCGGCGCCCTTCCGGCACCAGGGCCAGCCCCATGCCCACCAGGCGGAAGGGCGGCGTTTTTTTGATGGATGCCCCTTCAAACAGGATGTCGCCGGCTGCGATGGGATTGATGCCGGAAACAGCCCCCAGGATGGAGCTTTTGCCTGCGCCGTTGGCCCCGATCAAGGACACGATTTCGCCGGCTCGCACCTCAAAGCTGATGTCCCTGAGCACCTGGATGGCGCCGTAATACAAATCGATTTGCTGCACTAAAAGCATCCTCAGGCCCCCTTTTCCGTCTGCTCACGGCCCAGGTAGGCAGCGATGACTTCCTTGTTGTTCCGGATCTCTTCCGGGGTGCCATGGGCGATGACCTGGCCGTAGTTGAGTACATAGATGCGCTCGCAGATACCCATCACCAGCTTCATGTCGTGTTCAATGAGCAGGATGGCAACAGAAAACTGGCTCCTGATCAATTTGATGGTCTGCATCAATTCCGCCGTCTCACTTGGGTTCATCCCCGCCGCCGGCTCATCCAGCAGCAGCACCTTGGGGTTGCTGGCCAGGGCCCGGCAGATCTCCAGCTTGCGCTGCTGGCCGTAGGGCAGGGACCCGGCGGGAAGGTCGGCCAGGGCTTCCATGTCAAACACCCGCAGCAATTCCCGCGCCCGGATGTCGATGCCCCGCTCCTCGCTTTGGCACCTGTTATCCCGGATGATGGCGCTGATGGGGGAATACTGCATCCTGGAATGGAAGGCCACCTTGATGTTGTCCAGGGCGGAGAGGGACTTGAAGAGGCGGATGTTCTGGAAGGTTCGGGCGATGCCGTCTGCGGTAATCTGGTGGGTCTGCTTTCCCTGGATGGTTTTGCCCAGCAGGCTGATCTGGCCTTCCGTAGGCACATACACCCCGGTCAAGAGGTTGAACACCGTGGTTTTTCCGGCACCGTTGGGGCCAATCAGGCCCACAATCTCGTCGTTCATCAGGCGGATGTCAATGTTCCGGGCTGCAGTGAGGCCGCCAAAGGAGATGCCCAGGGCTTGGGTCTCCAGCACCGGCTTATCCTCCCAAACATCATAGCGGGGTTCAAAGGGCATTCTGGTCTGGGCTTCCTGCCGGCGGAACACCTTCCTGAACAGAGCTTCCAGCCCTTCCCAGAACCGCAGCATGGAAAACTCCCGGGTGCCCAGCAAACCGGCGGGACGGAACAGCATCATCAAAATCAGCAGCAGGGAATAGATGATGAGGCGGTATCTGTCCAGCCCCCTGAGCATTTCCGGCAGGGAAACCAGGACAATGGAGGAGATGACAGAGCCGGTGATGGACCCCATGCCCCCCAGCACCACCATCACCAGGTATTCGATGGATTTGTTGAAGTCAAACATCTTCGCTTCAATGATGCTGGTCTGATGGGCAAACAGCCCGCCGGCGATGCCTGCATAGAAGGCGGCGAAGGTGAAGGCCAGCAGCTTGTACCGGGTGGTGGGGATGCCGGTGGCCTCTGCGGCAATGGCGTTTTCCCGGATGCTGATGATAGCCCGGCCGTGCCGGGAGCGGCCCAGGGTGAATATGCTGGCGATGACCAGGGCGGTAATCAGAAACACAAAGGTAAAGGCGATGATGCCGGACAGCACCCGGTCATCGGAAAAGGACCTGGACATCCTGGTTATGCGGCTGAGACCCTTGGCGCCGCCGGTGATGTCCAGGTTGACGATGACGACCCGGATGATTTCCCCGAAGCCCAGGGTGATGATGGCCAGGTAATCCCCCTGCAGGCGCAGGGCAGGGATGCCGATGAGCATGCCAAACAAGGCTGCCACCGCGCCGCCAATCAGCAGAGACAGGGGCAGGGACAAACCGAAGTCCAGGGTGACGGATTTGGTGAAGAGAGCGGACACATAGGCGCCAATGGCCATGAAACCGGCATGGCCCAGGGCCAGCTGTCCCAAAAGGCCCGTGGTGACATTGAGGCTGGCGGTCATGATGATGGTAATGCAGATGGTGATGATGATGTTGGCCAGGTAGTTGCTCAATACACCGGACGCCATCAAGACCACAATCAGCAGGTACAAGGCCAGGGTGGCCAGGAGGTTTAAGGACAGGGCCTTGGTTTTCTTATTCATCCTGCCACCTACACCTTCTCCCGGGTCAAGGTGCCCAGCAGCCCCGTGGGCTTGATCAGCAGGACGAGGATGAGGATGCCGTAGACCACGGCATCGCTCATGGTGGTTGAAATATAGGCCTTGGTCAGGCTTTCGGCCACCCCCATCACAAAGCCGCCCAGCATAGCGCCGGGAATGATGCCGATGCCCCCCAGCACCGCTGCAATAAAGGCCTTCAGGCCGGGGAGAGAGCCCATGGTGGGGGACACGGCGGGATAGGCCATGCAAAACAGAAAGGAGCCGATGCCGGCCAGTGCGCAGCCGATGGCAAAGGTGAGGGTGATGGTGGTGTTGACATTGATGCCCATCAACTGGGCTGTGACATAGTCTTCACTGGCCGCACGCATGGCTTTGCCTGCCTTGCTGGACTGGACAAAGCCATGGAGGACCAGCATCAGCACAGCGGCCACGCCGATGGTGAGCAGGGTGACAAAACTGACCTGAACCCCATTGAATTTGACGGGCTGGATGTCAAACACCGTGGGGAAGGGACGGGGCTGGGCGCCAAAAATCAGCAGGGCGGCGTTTTGCAGCAGCATGCTGACCCCGATGGCGGTGATGAGGGAGGATATCCGCGGGGACTTGCGCAGCGGCTTGTAGGCAATGCGCTCGATGAGAACGCCGAAGAGCACGCACACCACAATGGCAGCCACCAGGGCCAGGGGTGCGGACCAGCCCAGGGTCAACAGGGCGATGACTGCGGTGTAGGCGCCCACCATGATGATGTCCCCGTGGGCGAAATTGATGAGCTTCACAATGCCGTACACCATGGTATACCCCAGGGCGATCAGGGCATAGATGCTGCCCACATGCAAACCGTTGATCAACTGGTTCAAAAACAAATTCATGCTTTACTCCTGCAGCCGCCTGTCAAAGACGCGTTTGTCAATCAATGACACACCGGGCTGCCTGACATGCAAGATAGGGGAGGATGACTCCCCCCCTGATCCGGGTGCTTCAATCTGGGTTTATGGGTCTACCTGTTTCAGGAACACCTTGTTCCCTTCACTGTCGAAGGTCTGGAAGAAGGTGGACTTGATGGGGTCGTTGTGGTCATCAAAGGTGATGTTGCCGGACACTGCGCTTAAGTTGGTGGCCTTGATGGCATCCACGACGGCCTGGGCATCCGTTGAGCCGGCTGCCTGGATGGCGGACAGCAATACCACCGCCGCATCATAGCCGGTTGCAGAGAAGGAGATGGTGGGCGGCTTGCCGTATTCATCTTCAAAGGACTTCACAAAATCCACAGCCACCTCGCTCTGGGCACCGGTGGAGAAGTGGTCGGTGTAGACCACCCGGGTCAACATGGATTTGTCTGCCACATAGTCCACGATGTCGGCGATGCCGTCCGCGCCATAGAAGCTGACATCCAGCCCCAGTTCCTTGGCCTGGGCCAGGATCAGGGCAGCGTCCGCGCCGTAATAGGGCAGGAAAACTGCTTCAGGTGCCGTGGTCTGGATGGTGGTGAG
>DAITOE010000024.1:0-14312 GCA_036834245.1 Clostridia bacterium
ATGTCCAGGCATACAATAGCAAATGCCGGGGCAATAGTCAAAGCAAACCGCTTATAAACACCTGGGCCTCACCCCCCGCGCCCCTTGAAGAAACGGCGCTTCTTTTGTATGGTTGCGAGCAAAGCCAGAGGGCTGTCCTGTACAAAAACAGGCAATCCGACCTCCCTGCAAGATGATTGGGCCGGAATGATTGGTTGTTCAAAGCCTGTGGTGTTATACTGGTTTCAACCATCATCAAACTGATTTTGCATGCATCCCCGACCGTTGGAGGCACATCATGAACACATCCTACATCATCTCCGTTTCAGCGGGGCAGGGCATATACCGTCACATCCGCGTCGGCAGCGATTTCAACCTGCTGGACTTGCACTGGGCCTGTGCGGATGCCTATGATTTCGGTGATGTCAAGGGGCCCTCCTTTGTCCCAGCGCGGCAAAAGCAGGGGGAGCGCATTAAATACAGCAGCAACCGCACCAAAACCACCCTGGCCATGCGGGACACCCTGCTTAAGGACACCTGCCTGGCCGGAAGCGGCACGCTGATTTATCAAACCAGGCAGCCCAAGGCCAGCTTCAACTGCCGCAGAATCAAAACCCTGAATGAGGCCACCGATTATTCCGTGGTCATCAAGTCATCAGGCAGCATGTTTGGCAGTTCGTACCACGCCAGGCTTGATGACTTGATGCCCCAGTTTATTGCCGTGGCGGACCGGCTCAAGGCCATGACTGAAATCAATGACCTGACGGATTCAATGCATGATCTCCTGGTGGATTATGTCCTGGGGGCGACAAACCTGTTTGGGATTGTTCCTGTTTCCTGGCTTGTGCAGTTTGTGGCCAGGCATCACCCGCCGGTGTCCCAATCTGCCATGTGCTTCCTTGTTTTATACATCAGCAGTTACCAAGACTCCAGGGTCGCCTTCACCGACCGGTCAGGAACCATCGTTGATGAGGACGGCTATGACCTCAATCAATCCTATCTGGCCGTAGACACCAGCGTGATCAGAGGAGAAGCCTTCGAGGACCTGGTGGAGGTGCAAGGAAACAAGCCCTTTTACGAGCCCTCCCCCGCAGAGCTGATCAACTATGCCCATGAGGAGGATTACGTCGAACCCAGCGCCTATTATGATCAGTTCCGGGCTTTCATGCTCATCCAGGGCCTGAAGCCCGGGGATGCGGACGAATTCATGAAGGAAATCGTCTATGCCACCAGGATCACAGATGGTCATGTGGAATTGTTTCTGGAGATTATGGAGCGCCACCATGTGACATTGAAAAACAACAAGGCGGTCAAGACCTTCGCAAAGGTCACCCAGAACCTGATCAACCACACCCGATTGCAATCCAACCGGGGCCGTACCCCAATGGAATCCTTTTCCATGCATACTCATCAGAAAACTGCGCCGCCAGGCGTCAAAACAGGCAGGAACCAGCCATGCCCCTGCGGCAGCGGAAAAAAGCACAAGCACTGCTGTGGCAAGCCGGGCCACCTCACCCTGTTGCCGGGGAAGACGCCGGAATGATGCGCCGGCTTCCTTTGAGGTCAGCCATGTGCTGTACCCTTGTTTCCCTTCCCTTTTGCCGCTTTGTACCCCCGTCAGTCCATGGCTCATCCCCCCAGCCCCTTGAAGAAACGGCGCTTCTTTTGTATGGTAGGGTCAGATCAAGAAAGGGGAGGGCGGCGGGCATGAAAATCATCCGCTTCATCCGCCAGGAGGCGGCCGCGCTGTGGATTTTTGCCCTGGTCTTCATGGCCGGGGCCCTCAATGCCGCAGGCTTTTTGCAGTTTGCCCAGACCCTCTCCCACATGACCGGCAACATCACCAAACTGGGCCTCACCCTAACTGGCGTCAGCCCCGAGCCCTTCTGGTGGTTCCTCCTGATCCTCCTCAGCTTTTTCCTGGGGGCCACCGCCTCCGGCTACGCCTTCCCCACCCACAGCCGCGGCCAGTGGCGCCGCTGCGGCCTGGTGCTCGTGGTTTCGGGCCTGCTCCTCCTGCTGTCCAAACTGGCCTTTGGCCTCATCCCCCTGCGCATGTGCGTCCTGGCCCTGGTGCTGGGCGCGCAAAACGGCCTGGCCTTGCGCTACCGGGGCATCCTCACCCGCACCACCCACATCACCGGCCACCTCACCGACTGCGGCGCCGCCCTGGGCCGCATGATCAAGGCCCGGGACTGGCGGGGGGACAACCTCCGCGCCTTCCTCCTCCACCTCTGCGCCCTCCTCTTCTTCCTCCTGGGGGTCCTCGCCATCTCCGGCCTCTTCACCCGCCACCCCGGCGGCCCCACCCTGTCGGCTGTGGACATCTGCGGCCTGCTCTACATCGCCCTGGGGATCGGGATGCTGCTGGGCCTGGGACGGGTCCGGATCGGGGGGCAGGGGGAGGGGTGGCGATGGAAGTGGCGGCGGGGGAAGAGGCCCTACCTTTTTTGAGAAAAAGGTAGCCAAAAAACTTCAATATGATATCTGTTTTGATATGCAACACCAGCAAACTGATCATGTTACAAAAATGGAGCCGGGCGGCTCCATTCATACTTAGGGCTGTATTTGAAACACATGCACACATAAACCCGAAACACCTGGCACAGGCTCATCAGGGGAAGTCCGCACATTCAGGTCAAAGGGGTGCAGGGGCCAATGGCCCCTGCATCGTTCTCCCGTCCCCGTACCCCCTCAGTTCGGTTTGCTCTCGCAGTACATGCAGCGGTACTCGTCCTTCTCCCGGTCCACCAGTTTGAAGACGTGGGGCAGCTCCTGCTCGATGCTGGTGATGCAGCGGGGATTTTTGCAGCGGATGATGTTGGTGATGGTTTCCGGCAGTTCCGGGTGGTATTTTTTGATGCGCACCCCGTCCTTGATGATGTTGATGGTGATCTCCGGGTCGATATAGCCCAGGGCGTTCAGGTCCAGGTTCAGTTGGGAATCAATCTTGATGATGTCCTTCTTGCCCATCTTGTTGCTCATGGCGTTTTTGATGATCGCCACCGGGCAGTCCAGGGCCCCCAGCTCCAGAAAATCATAGATTTTCATGGCCATCCCGGCCTTGATGTGGTCGATGACGATGCCGTTGTTGATGGAATCAATGTTCATGCGTCTACCTCCAGCAGCTTTAAAATCAGGGCCATGCGGATGAACTTGCCGTACAGCGCCTGGCGGAAATAGCAGGCCCGGGGGTCCTGGTCGATGGCCACGGAGATCTCGTTCACCCGGGGCAGGGGATGCAGCACGCTTAAGTCCTTCTTGGCCAGCTCCATTTTTTCAGGGGTCAGGATGTAGCTGTCCTTTAAGCGGATGTAGTCATCCTCGTTGAAGAAGCGCTCCCGCTGCACACGGGTCATATACAGGATGTCCAGATCCGGCAGCACCTCGGTCAAGCTGGTGGTCTGGGTGTAGGGCACGCTGTCCTTTTTCAGGGGGATTTTCACATAGCTGGGCACCTTCAATTCCTCCGGTGAAATCAGCACGAAGTTTACCCCCGGGTAGCGGCACATGGCGGTGATTAAGGAGTGCACCGTGCGGCCAAACTTCAGGTCGCCGCACAGGCCCACGGTCATATTCCCCAGGCGACCCTTCTCCATCTGGATGGTGAGCAGGTCCGTCAGGGTCTGGGTGGGGTGGTTGTGGCCGCCGTCCCCGGCGTTGATCACCGGCACCGTGGCATGGAGGGATGCCACCGTGGGCGCCCCTTCCTTGGGGTGGCGCATGGCGATGATGTCCGCGTAGCAGCACACGGTGCGCACGGTGTCCGCCACGGATTCCCCCTTGGCGGCAGAGCTGGAGGCCGCCTCGGAAAAGCCCAGCACGTGGCCGCCCAGCTCAATCATCGCCGCTTCAAAGCTGAGGCGGGTCCTTGTGGAGGGCTCATAAAACAGGGTGGCCAGCTTCTTGCGGCGGCAGGCGTCCTGGTAGCGGTCCGGGTGGTTGATGATGTCCCGGGCCTTTGTGATCAGTTCATCAATCTCCCCTGTGGTCAGGTCCGTGATTGCGGTGATATGCCTTGCCATAGATGCTCCCCTTACATGTTAGATTGGGTTTTAGACTGAACTTACTTTATCCAGCTTTCATCCTTCGGATTGTCCCGGAAGGCCTTCAGCCGTTTGATGTCGCTTTCCTTGATGCGGCCTTCCTCCGCCGCCACCTGAATGATGGTATCAAAATCCGTCAGGCTGATGTTGTCGACCTGGGCCTCCGCCAGGCGCTCCGCGCTTTTTTTCATGCCGTAGGTGAAGATGCTGATGATGCCCAATACGGTGGCCCCGGCTTCCCTTAAGGCCTCCACCACCTCGATGACGCTGCCGCCGGTAGAGATCAAATCCTCAATCACCACCACCTGCCAGCCTTGTTCCAGCCGGCCTTCGATGCGGTTTTGCCGGCCGTGGTCCTTGCTGCCGGAGCGCACATAGCCCATGGGCAGGGAGAGCAGATGGGCGGCGATGGCCGCGTGGGGGATGCCGGCGGTGCTGGTGCCCATCAGGCAGTCGGCCTGGGGGTAGTGGGCCTTCACGGTGTCGGCGATCTGGTGCTCGATAAAGCTGCGCAGCTTGGGCTGTGACAGCGTCAGCCGGTTGTCGCAGTAGATGGGGCTTTTGATGCCGCTGGCCCAGGTGAAGGGCTCGTCCGGCCGCAGGAACACCGCCCCGATTTCCAGCAGCCCCTTGGCAATCACCTTACTTGCTGACAAATTCATCCATGCACCTCCTGTATGCAGCCACGGGATCTGCAGCCTTGGTGATGGGCCGCCCCACCACGATGTAGTCCGAGCCCAACTCCCGGGCTTTTGCCGGGGTGGTCACCCGCTGCTGGTCCCCGGCGTCCTTGCTTTCAAAGCGCACCCCGGGGGTGACGGTGAGGAAGTCCGCCCCCAGGCGGGCGTGAATCATCCCCGCCTCCAGGGGGGAGCACACCACCCCGTGCAGGCCGGCTTCCCGGGCGTTCTGCCCGTAATGAAGCACGGTGTCCGTCAGGGCCCGGGGCACCCACAGCTCCTGCTCCAGGGCGTCCTGGTTGAGGGAGGTCAAAATGGTGACGGCAATCAGCTTGGGGGCCGGCTCCGGCATGCCCTGTAGGGCTTCCGCTGCCGCCGTCATCATGGCCAGGCCGCCTGCGGCGTGGAGGTTGATCATGTCCACCCCCAGGCTGCTGATGGAGCGCACGGCCCCCGCCGCGGTGTTGGGGATGTCGTGGATCTTCAGGTCCAGGAAGATCTGATGGCCCCGGGCCTTGATTTCCCGCACCAGGGACGGGCCCTCCGCGTAGTACAGCTCCATGCCGATCTTCACAAAGGGCGTGTCCCCTGAGAAGAGGTCCAGAAAGCTGAGGGCAGCTTCCCGGCTGGGGTAGTCCAGGGCAATGATGACGTCTTTTCCCATGTCAGTGGGCACCTCCTATGATGTCGCTTAAAGATGTTATGCCAAGTTCCGCCATGGTGTCCGGCAGGGCCTTGATGATGTCCGGACAGGCGAAGGGGTTCACCAGGTTGGCGCTGCCCACCTGCACGGCGGTGGCGCCGCAGAGCATCATTTCAATCACGTCCCGGGCGCTGCTTACCCCGCCGATGCCCACCAGGGGGATCTGCACCGCCTCATACACCTGGTAGACCATCCGCAGGGCCACCGGGAGGACAGCAGGGCCGGAGAGGCCGCCGGTCAAAAAGGGCAGCACCGGCTGCCTGGTTTTCAGGTTCAGCCGCAGGCCCAGGAGGGTGTTGATGAGGCTCAAGGCATCCGCCCCGGCATCCTCACAGGCCCGGGCCACCGCCACCACATCCGTCACATTGGGGGACAGCTTGATGATCACCGGCTTTTTGCACACCTGTTTGACGGCGGAAGTCACCTGGGCTGCGGCCTCCGGGTCTGTGCCAAAGGCCATGCCCCCGCCGTGGACGTTGGGGCAGGAGATGTTCACCTCCAGCCAGCCCACCTGGGGCTGGGCGTCCAGGAGGGCGCAGACCTCCACATATTCGGACAGGGAGAAGCCGGACACATTGGCCATGACGGGCTTGTTGAAATAGCTGGCAATCCGGGGCAATTCCTCGCTGATGACCCGGTGCACCCCGGGGTTTTGCAGGCCCACCGCGTTGAGCATGCCGCCTGGCGTCTCCGCAATCCGGGGCGGGGGGTTGCCGTCCCGGGGATCAAGGGTGGTGCCCTTGAAGGAGAAAGTGCCCAGGAGGTTCAGGTCGTACAGCGCCGCAAAATCCTGGCCGAAGCCAAAGGTGCCGCTGGCCGGGATGATGGGGTTGGTCAGTTCAATGCCGCACAGCTGTACCTTCGTGTTTACCATCCCAGCACCTCCCGGGTGAAGACCGGCCCCTCCTTGCACACCCGCTGGGGGCCTGTGGTTGTGAAAACGGTGCAGCCCATGCAGGCGCCAAAGCCGCAGCCCATCCGCTCCTCCAGGCTCAGTTCCCCCGGGCCCGGGGCCTGTTCGCAGATGGCCTTCAGCATGGCGGTGGGGCCGCAGGCGTAGAAATAGCTGCAGGCATGCAGGTCGCAGGCGTCCGTCACCAGGCCCTTCATGCCGGCGCTGCCGTCCATGGTGGCCACACGAACCTCCGCCCCCAGGGCGGAAAACTCCTCCCGGTAAAACACCTCGTCCCCGCTGCCAAAGCCCAGGGCCACGGTGACCTGTTTGCCCTGGGCAATCAGCTCCTTCGCCAGCCGGTACAGGGGGGGCACCCCCACCCCGCCGCCGATTAAGAGGGGTTTGTCGCCGCTTTTGTCCAGCTTGAAGCCCTTGCCCAGGCCGGTGAGGACATCCAGGGCCACCCCGGGGACAAAGGCGGTCATCTCGCCTGAGCCCTGGCCCAGCACCTTGTAGATGATGGTGGCCTCCCCCGCCTGCCAGTCGCAGATGGAGAAGGGCCGGCGCAGGTAGTAGCCCGGCAGGCTGAGGTTCAAAAACTGCCCGGGGGTGGTGAAGGCGCTGGTGTCCCCCTGCAATCGCATCAAAAAGGTGGCTTTGGCGATCTGCCGGTTTTCAAGAACAGTGTAGGTGCTTTGTTTCACGCTGGCTCCTTTGCTAAAAATGCTGCGGGGTCCTGGTAGGCCATCCGGCCCTGGGAGATGGTGAGCAGGCATTTGCCGGACACCGCTATCCCGGTGAAGGGGCTGGCCTTCCCCAGGGAGAGGAAATCCCCAGGATTGATGGTGGCGGTCGCCCCCAGGTCAAAGAGGCACCAGTCCTCCTGGAGGGTGATGCCAAAGCGGGCGTTGGGGGCGGCGCTCATGGCCGCAATCAGCCGGTCCAGGCTCAGAACTCCCGGCTTCACCAAATGGGTGTAGAGGACGGGGAAGGCGGTCTCCAGGCCCACCACCCCGTTCATGCTGCCCGCCAGGCCCTTCGCTTTTTCCTCGGCGGAATGGGGGGCGTGGTCGGTGGCAATCATGTCCACGGTGCCGTCCTTGAGGCCTTGAATCAGGGCATCCCGGTCCGCCGCGCTCCTTATGGGCGGGTTCATCTTGAAGCGGCCGTCCTCCTTTAGGTCCATGTCCGTCAGCACCAGGTAATGGGGCGCGGTTTCGCAGGTGATGTCGATGCCCTTTGCCTTGGCCTGCCGGATCAATTCCACGCTCTCCTTCGTGGACACATGGCAGACGTGGTAGCTGCAGCCGGTCTGCGCCACCAGCTCAATGTCCCGCTGCACCTGGGCCCACTCGCTTTGTGAGGAAATGCCTTTGTGGCCGTGGTGCCTGGCGTATTCCCCCTCATGGATATAGCCGCCACTCAGCAGGCTTTCGTCCTCGCAGTGGGCCACGATGATTTTCTGAAGGGCCGCGGCCTGCACCATGGCTTCGCGCATCAACGCGTTGGCCTGCACCCCCCGGCCGTCATCGGAAAAGCCTGCCACAAGGGGCGCCAGGCCGGAAAGGTCTGCCAACTGGGTGCCCTGCTGCCCCACCGTGATGGCCCCCAGGGGGAGGACCCGGATCACGGCATCCCGGACAATCAGGTCCAGCTGCTGCTGCAGGTTCATCAGGCTGTCGGGCACCGGCCTCAAATTGGGCATGGTGATCACCGTGGTGAAGCCCCCCCGGGCGGCGGCCCGGCTGCCGGAGGCAACGGTTTCCTTATACGAAAAACCGGGTTCCCTCAGATGCACATGGACATCGGTGAAACCCGGAAATAAATGAAGTTCGCGGCCAGATACGGGGATGAGGGCGCCGGCCGCGGCTGCATCCTGTTGAAAGATCAGCCGGCCGTTTTTGAGAACAAGGTCCCTGCGTTCTGTGCCTCCTTCCCTATGGACAGTGACATCCCGCAGCAGATAGCCCATCTTGCGCTCCTTTTGACACCCGGGCGCCCCCCGGGCATCCGGGGTATTTTAGCAAAGGAGGAAAAGGGCTGTCAAGGGCGGGAAATGTTGAGCTACGCCATGAAATGTTGAGCTGCGTCATGAAACAAGCAATATGATCTGTATTCAAGAGCAAACATGCGATAAATCCTGTGATGTGCCTTCCGAATCAATTTGCCCTGTGCTATACTTTCCGTGATATCACAAATTGTGACTTCACCGATTGCACCAGGTTCATATCGCCATTAGGAAAGTGAGCATCATGCATGTCAACCGATTATGCCAATGAAAAGGGCCGGGCAAAATCTCAGGCAGAAATCGTTCCTGTAAACCCATCCGGCATACAAAACAAGATTTATGTGTTGCGCGATCAACAGGTCATGTTCGATTTTGATCTTGCTTTGATTTATGGATACGAGGTTCGCACACTGAATCAGCAAGTAACACGGAATATTTCAAGGTTCCCGGACGACTTTATGTTTGAGTTGACAAAAGAAGAAGTACAAGCAGTGAAATCACAAATTGTGACATCACAGGATGATTCGTTTTTTTCCGGCCAGGCCGGTGGACGCAGAAAACCACCCAAAGCCTTTACCGAACAGGGCATCTATATGTTGGGCACCGTTCTAAGGGGTCCAATCGCAGAGCAGCAAACCATCTTCATCATGCGTGCATTCAGGGAAATGAAACAATTCATCGCCAACAATGCCCTCCTGTTCGAAAGAATTCGATCCGTTGAATTGCGACAACTCTCCTTTGAAGAAAAAACCGACACAAAATTTGGCCAAATCTTTGAACAGATTGCGGATCGTGAAGTGCCCAGCCAAAAGGTGTTTTTCGACGGGCAAATATTTGATGCTTTCAGTTTGATTTCAAACCTGATCAGGCAAGCAAAACAAGAGATTATTCTGATTGACAACTATATCGACACAGGCACTCTTGATCTTCTCTCAAAGAAACGGGACGCAATTCATGTGATCATACATACCACAAAGCACGGATGCAGGCTGACCGCTTCCGAAGTTTCCCTGTTTAACAAGCAATATCCTTCTTTGCAGCTCTGTTACACAAACAGCTTTCATGACCGCTTTTTGATTTTGGATCGGACAACAAGCTACCACGTTGGAGCATCCATCAAGGATGCAGGAAAAAAGTGTTTTGCGATTTCGCAGCTTCAGGATGCACAGGTTGTTCAGGACATCCTGCAACGGCTCTAAAAAGGGCTGTCAAGGGCGGGGGAGGGGGTTTTCTGAATCGATGGCCCGAGGTCTTTGGAACGAATCATCATAAAAACCGCGCATTCAGCAGCTGGCCGTCCACGGCGTCGAAGATGGCGTAGTCGGTGGTGCTGCTGTCCTGGGTGTTCAGGTAGCTGATGTGCCAGGCCGGGGTCATCACCAGGCTGCCGTCCTGCATGCGGCGGATGGCGTAGGTCAATTTCGCCCTGAGCACCTGTTTCAACTGCATTTCGCTGAAGCGGGAGCGGGCGATTTCCCCGGGCAGCCGGGCGATGATGTCAGCCGCGCTCAGCAGCTGCTCCGGGGTGTTTTGCACCTCCCCCCGGGTCATGAGGTCCCGCACCACCAGGTGGACGATGCCCCGGCTGGTGACATAGGCGTGGACGCCAAAGGCCTGCTCGTCGGTGGTGACGCCGTTCCAGTAGTACAGATAATAGCCCTCTTCCGCCGGGCCGGCCGCGTTGTAATCCATCTCCGGCTTGTTCCAGAGGGGGTTCTTGGCCTGCAGCTGTTGGTAAGTGGCCCCCAGCCGGGCGATGCGGGCCCGGTCCATGTCCAGGGCGTAGGCCAAGCGGTAGCCCTGGACATCCAGGGCATCCAAACGGTTTTCCAGGATGCTTTGGGCTTCTTTCAGGCTAATCTGGCTCAGGGCGGTCTGTGCCAGGGCCTCCCCCTGCCAATGGCTGGCATCGGGCCAGCTGCCCTGCACCATGCCGGCCAGTTCGGCAGCCGCCTGGGCCAGGGTGGGCCGTGGAAGCTGGTGGGTGAGGTCCTTGCCCTCCGCCTGGTAAGGGGCTTCGTAGCTGCCCTGATACTCCTTGTAAAACAAGGCTTCCGGGGACCAGTCCAGCACCGCCCCGTCCTGAAACACCACCCGGTTTTCCCTTTGCTCCGCAATCCCGCTCTGGTTGAACAGGGCAGGCTGGATTCCCTCCCCAAGGTCCTTTAGCCGGGCCCGGTAGACGGGCAGGCTGCCTGTCAGTTTATATGCTTCCGGCAGGATGATGTCGTAGCTGCCTTCCCTTTGGCCCGGGGCCTGGGAATCCGGAAACCCCGGCGCATCCGCCGGCTCCGCCTGGGGCAGGGGTTCCACAGCAACCAGCCATTCCCTGGTTTCGCCCTGCACCCGGGCTTCAAATACCAGCTGAAACACCCGCCCCTGGCCAATCACCATGCCGTCTGCCACCTCAAAGGAATGCAGCACGCTGCCGTCCTCCTGGACCTCCTGGTCCAGGCCCACCACCCCGGGGGCCATGAGGGGGCCGCCGTCCACGCCAACCTGGTTTAAGTAGATTTCCGCCGCCTGGGCCTGGTCCCCCCGCACCCGTACCAGGCCGTACAGCCCCTGGTTGCGGTACACCACTTCCTCCAGGGTAAAGGTCTGGCCGCTAAAAACCAGGCTGTCCGTCGGGCAGGCCGCCTGGCCCTGTTTCAGCCATTCCTGGGTGTCTGCCCCATAATGCCGGCCAAAGAAGCGGGCCACCTGGTCCGGGAAGGCGGCATAGGCCGCCGCCATGAGAATCACCAGCACAAGGGCTGCGGCCAGGGCCAGCCGCAGGGGCCGGTGTCGGGGCGCCTGCTCCTCCCGGACGGATTGGGCCGCCCCCATCAGGGCTTGATAAACATCCTGGGGGATGGCCGGAAAGGCCGGCCTGAGGTTCAACTCTTTCTGGTTCATCCTTCCAGCTCCTTTTTAAGCCGCTGCCGGCCCCGGTACAGTCGGCCCCGCACCGCAGCGGCGCTGAGGCCCAGGGTCTTGGCAATCTGCTGTTCTGTCATCCCCTCGCTGTAGCGCAGCACCAGGGGCAGGCGGTATTTGTCCGGCAGGCTGTCCAGGGTCAAATACAGGCTCAGGTCCTGTTCCGGGGCCGCCCGCTCCGGCAGGTGTTCCATCACCACCACCCGCTTGCGCTTCCTTAGGATGTTGTGACACTCGTTGATGACAATCCGGGTCATCCAGGTGGCAAACAGCCCCTGGTCTCTCAGGCTGTGCCGCTTGGCCCAGGCCTTCAGGGCGGCCTCCTGAAGGGCGTCCTTGCAGTCCTCGTCGTTGCGCAAGATGGTCAGGGCCACCCGGTACATCATGCCGCTGTGCTGGTCCACCTGCTGTACAAACAGGTCCTTGTCCATCATCTCTCCTTTGGGGAATTGAATACTTGCATCCTTTAGACGGCGGGGGAGGGGGTTTTCTCACGCGTTCCGGTTCCATCATAGCACCCCAACCAAAACACAGGGGACCTATCTGAAAGCACAGGGGACGTTACTATGTGTTTCCGTTGAAAACATTGAAGAACACAGGGGCCCGTCCCCTGTGTTTTCGCATGTGCTTTGCCCCGGCGTGAGGAAAGGGCCCTCCCCCGCGTCCAACAGATGAAACCGGGAAACAGGAGGATTCCACCGATGAAAAAGAGTTGCGCCCTCTTCCTTGCCCTGATGCTGTTATTCGCCCTGCCAGCCAGCGGGGAAAGCGTCTTCCGCCACCGTCTGAACCCCAAACGGACCCCGGGCCTGGCGGAATTTCAGGCGGCTCACCCGGAACTGCGCCTGGTGGTGGATGAAACCCAGTACGACGACTGGGGCAGGATGTCCGCCTCCCTGATCACCGGGCAGGTAACAAGCGATGCCTTCCCCCTGTCCACTTTTTCGGATGATTGTGCGCAGGTGTTCGCCAAGGGCTATTGCCTGGACCTGTCCGGCAGCCTGGAACTGGCGGCGATGGTGGCGCGGATGCACGAAAGCATCCAGGCCCAGGTAATAAAAGAGGGCCGGCTGTACGCCCTGCCCGTCAGCCTGATGTTTTCCTGTTCCGTCATCGATCCCGGGGCTTTTGCGGAAGCCGGCCTGACCACGGCGGACATTCCCCGCAGCTTCCCGGCTCTCCTGGATTTCCTGGATGCCTGGTGCCTGCGGCAGGAGGGCAGCGCCCCGCTGCCCATCCGGGTGCGAAGCAACTGGGTGCCGGAGCTGTACAGCGCCGGCAGCTACACCGCCTGGTTGACAGCGCTCCTGATTGACAGCCACATCCTGCAGCAGGAGCACGCAGGGCAGCCGCTGCGCTTTCACACGCCGGAGCTTCTTGCCCTGCTGACCCGCATCCAGCAGGTGTGTGCCCGGATTTACAGGGTGGAGCCGCCCCCTGGCAGCCAGGGAACAGGAGAAGGCTTGGGGCTGATGAACGAAACCTCAGCCGGGGATTTCACCAGCCGCTGGCCCAGGCAGGCGGACAACCTGATGTTCCTGCCCGTCAACGACAGCCAGCCCCGGCTGCTGGCCGCCGCCCTGAACATGCAGGTGGTGAACGCCAGAAGCGCCTTTCCCGAAGCGGGAACAGCGCTGCTTGTGTCCCTGGGTCAACACGCCCTGGAGGACCAAAGGGTCTTCCTGTACCGGGATGCAGCCCCCCTGATCAACCCCAGTTATGAGCAAAACATCAGCATCATCCAGAACAACATCACAAAAATTGAGGAAGCCCTGAACAACGGCACGCTGACCATGTCCGACCGCCAGGACCTGGAAGCCCAGCTGCGCAAATACCAGCTGATGCTGGCGGAAAACCAGGCAGACGAGCGGAAATACCTGATGACTGCCACTCAGCTGAAGGATTATGCAGCCCTGGCGGCGGATTTTGTGTTTTTGAAGCCAGGCTATTTCAGCTTTGGCAAGGACCGCTATTTTTTAAGCCAGACCATCGACAGGTTTGCGGCAGGCCAGCAGTCTGCCGAGGGCCTGCTTCAAGAACTGGACCGGGTGGTCAGGATGATGGCGCAGGAGGGCGGGGGCTGAACCACACGTTCATAAAATGATTGCGCTTATAGGGCGATCAGAAGGTATTGCCCAAGCTTAAAAGCGCCATCAAGCGCTCAATCAGCCCCCTGTGCTGCAAAACAGCCCCGTCTGCTTCACCAGCTGCCCTCAACTGCTCCCTTGCCAGTTCCCGGTGCTGCCGCAGAACTAGGGCTGCGCCGCCGGCGTCCCCGGCCCGGTAACAATCCTGCAGATAGGCTGCCGCCTGGGCCTTGTCCATCTTGGGAAAGTTGTTGCTGCGCTCCAGGATCTCTGCCAGGGCGGTGAAGCCATGGTCCCGGGCCAGTTGAATGATGCTTCTGCCCTGGACCTCAAAATTGGGGTCGGCCCCTGCCGCCAATAGCAACAGGATGGTCTGGGCATAGCGCAGGCAGCCGGTGCCGAAGATCACCGCCTCGGTGAGGGCGGTAAAGGGCAGCTTGTTCACATGGTCCACCCTGTCCCCGGCCGCATAAAGCCGGGCGCAGGCCTCCCCGTGGCCCCGCTCCGCCGCCCGGATCATCCCGTTGCCGCCGTAGGAATCGAAAACTGCAAAATCCGCCCCCTTCTGAAGGCAGAAGGCCAGCAGGTCCAGGTAGCCCTCTGAGGTGGCAATCAGGTAGCAGCTTTCCATCCGGCTGTCCTGGTAGTTGATGTCCGCCCCCTGCGTGACCAGGGCCTTCACAAGGGGCAGGTCGTTGTCCCAGGCG
Source organism: Clostridia bacterium (assembly GCA_036834245.1). Lineage (GTDB taxonomy): Bacteria > Bacillota > Clostridia > Christensenellales > Aristaeellaceae > UBA6115. Next base: position 14,025 of record DAITOE010000024.1, read on the forward strand.
GCCTGGATCAGCTGCTCGTTGAGGCTGCGCTCCCCCGCGGGCACCCAGGAATGGCGGTGCTGGGACACCCGGGGCACAGAGGGCTCCGGAAACAGGGCGGGGACGGGATGCTGCAGGCTGTCGTTGTGCATGGCGCACCTCCTTGATGATGCATGATTCCTGCCTCCCATTATATGGCAAAAGCTGGACGACGGCATCAAAAAAGCCCTGCGCAGTATCATCACAGGACCTAAATCATCATAACCATATCTGGGGGAGTTTCAGAGGGCGCAGCCCTCTGACTGCAAT
>DAITOE010000025.1:0-13418 GCA_036834245.1 Clostridia bacterium
CATGGCCTTTCGTCTTTCTCTGTCGCCTGACTACCTACAACATCTTGACGCGACCCGGTGAACCCCGGCATTTGCGCAACGCTTCTTTTCCTTGTATAATCAACCCACATCAACCTTAAGGAGCGTGATTCCCCTAATGGACGACCCTGGATCGCCTATTCTCTCCTCTGTCATTCTGATTTTTGTACTCACCCTCATCAATGCCTTCTTGGCCGGCGCTGAAATGGCATTTGTCTCCCTGAACCCCGGCAAAATCAAGGACATGGCGGACAAGGGCGACAAGCGCGCCCAAAAGGTGCAGCGTTTGCTGGCGTCCCCGGATGCCTTTTTGTCCGCGATCCAGGTGGGCATCACCTTCGCGGGCTTTTTCAATTCCGCCTCGGCGGCAAGGGCCTTTGTAGACCGGCTGATGCCCGTCCTGGGCAGTTTCCCGGCGGCGGAGACCGTGGCCAGCCTCATCATCACCCTGATCATCTCCTATGTCACCCTGGTCTTGGGAGAGCTGTACCCCAAGCAGCTGGCCCTGCAGGTGCCGGAGCAGTATGCCCGGGTGTCTGCCGGCACCATTCTGCTTCTGCGGGCGGTGTTCCGCCCCTTTGTGTGGCTGCTCACCGTGTCGGTGGGGCTGCTGAAAAAGATCACCCCCATTGACTTCACCAAGAAGGAAGAGAAATTGACCCGCCAGGAGATGAGCGTGCTGCTCAACTCCAGCCGCAACGACGGCGCCATTGACACGGAGGAGTTCAACATGATGCGGGGCGTCCTCTCCCTGGACACCCGCCTGGTGCGGGAGATCATGGTGCCCCGGGTGGACACGGACATGCTGGACGCCGATGAGCCCTTCCAGGAGAACATGCAGTTCCTGCTCCAGGAGATGCGCTCCCGCATCCCCATTTACGAGGAGGAGAAGGACAACGTCATCGGCATCGTCCACATGAAGGACGTCCTTATCAACCTGGACGCCCTGAACGAGGGCCGCCTCACCTTCCGGGACATCGCCCGCCCGGCCCTCTTCATCCCGGACACCATGTACACGGATGAACTGCTGGTGCAGTTCCAGAAGTCCAAGCAGCACCTGGCGGTGTTGGTGGACGAGTTCGGCGGCGTGTCCGGCATCGTCACCATGGAGGACCTGATTGAGGAAATCGTGGGGGACATCCAGGACGAGTACGACGACGAGGAACAGGACGAGCTCACCCTCTTAAGCCCCACCGAAGCCCTGCTCCACGGCAGCCTGCCCCTGTCGGATTTCAACAAGGCCTTCGACCTGAACGTGGAATCCGAGGACGCGGACACCGTGGCCGGGTATATCATAGAGCAGCTGGGCTACCTGCCCAAGCCCGGGGAAACCCCCGAGGTGGATTTGCCCCAGTGCACCCTGAAGGTGCAGGCGGTGCGCAACACCCGGATTGAAACCGTGCACCTCACCCTCAAGACCCCGGTGGAGGTGCCGGACGCAGCGGAGGAAAAGGACCAGGATTGAAAACATTCCGATTTTTAAAACCCGAATGGAAGGCCCTCATTGTGGTCTTCTTTCTGCTTGTCGCCCAGGTGTCGGCGGAACTGGCCCTGCCGGCCTATACCAGCAGCCTGGTGAACGTGGGCATCCAGCAGGACGGCATCGAAAACGCCCTGGCGGCCACCCTCCGGGAGGGCAGCATGAAGGACCTTTTCCTGCTGATGGAGGATGCCGACAAAGAGGCGGTGCTCAGCGCCTATGACGCCCCGGAAAACGGCTTGTACCACCTGAAAACCACCCTCACAGGGGAGCAGCGGGAGGCGGCCATCCAAGCCCTGAACCTGCCCATGGGGATGCTCTTTGGCATGCAGGCCATGCCCGGGGGCGAGGTGGCCCTGGCCGGCCTGCGCAGCGGCCTTTTGACCCGGGAGGTCCTCTTGGCCCAGCTGGAAGCCCAGACCCCCTTAACCGGGGAAGTGGGCCGGCAGTTTGTGGCCCAGGCTGCCGCCCAGTATGTCCGGGCCGAATACCAGGCCCAGGGCATCAACATCGATGCTGTGCGCAACCGCTACCTGTGGACCCAGGGCCTGTATATGCTGGGCCTCACCCTGCTCTCCGGCGTGGCCGCCCTGACCACCAGCTTCCTGTCCAGCAGGGCCAGCGCCCGGATCGGCAGGGGTCTGCGGAGCCGGGTGTTCAAAAAGGTGCTGTTTTTCTCCAAGGCCGAGGTGGACCGCTTCTCCACCGCCTCCCTCATCACCCGCACCACCAACGACATCAACCAGATCCAGCAGGTATCCGTCATGATGATGCGGATGCTGTTCTACGCCCCCATCATGGCCCTGGGGGGCATCTACCGGGTGACCCAGGTGAAGACCGGCCTGGGCTGGATTGTGGTGGTCACCGTGGCCGCCATGGTGCTGATGGTGGTCACCGTGGCTGCCATCGTCACCCCCAAGTTCCGCAAAAGCCAGGAGCTGCTGGACCGGATGAACCTGGTGGCCCGGGAAAACCTCACCGGCGTCCAGGTGGTCCGGGCCTTCTCCCGGGAGGAGACGGAGCTTGCGCGCTTTGGCGAGGCCAACAGCAACCTCACCGAACTGAACCGCAAAATCAACTACACCTTTGGCTATATCATGCCCCTGATGATGCTGCTGCTCAACGTGGTCTCCCTGGCCATCATCTGGTTTGGCGCCCAGGGCGTGGACCTGGGGCGCCTGCAGGTGGGGGACATGATCGCCTTCATGAGCTACACCTTCCAGATCGCCTTCGCCTTTATGACCATCGCCATGATGAGTTCGGTGATGCTGCCCCGGGCCGAGGTGGCCTCCCAGCGCGTGCACGAGGTGCTGGCCACCGACAACAGCATCAAGGACCAGGGCAGCCCCGGCGTGCAGCTGCCAAAGGGGCCGGCCAGCCTGCGCTTTGACCGGGTGTCCTTCCGCTACCCGGACTCCAAAACCGATGTGCTCCACGAGATCAGCTTTGACATCAAGGCGGGGCAGACCGCCGCTGTCATCGGGGCCACCGGCTCGGGCAAATCCAGCCTGGTCCAGCTGATTCCCCGGTTTTTTGATGTCTCCCAGGGGCAGATTGCATTGGACGGCGTCAACATCAAAGACCTGCCGCTGGCCACCCTCCGCGCCCAGATCGGCTTTGTGCCCCAGACTGCCCAGCTGTTTTCCGGCACCATCACCTCCAACATCGCCTTTGCCGATGAGGGGATGACGGAAGCAGAGATCCATAAGGCGGCAGAGCTGGCCCAGGCCGCCCGCTTCATTGAGGAGCGGGAGGAGGGCATGGACAGCGCCGTGGCCCAGGGGGGCAGCAACCTCTCCGGCGGCCAGAAGCAGCGCCTGTCCATCGCCCGGGCCCTGGCGGCCAAGCCCCGGCTGCTGCTGTTTGACGATTCCTTCTCGGCCCTGGATTACCGCACCGACCTGATGGTGCGCCAGGCCCTGAAGACCAGCCTGCAGGACACCACGGTGCTGATTGTCGCCCAGCGCATCGCCACCGTCATGCAGGCCGACACCATCCTGGTGTTGGAGGAAGGGCGCCTGGTGGGCCAGGGCAGCCACCGGGAGCTGATCAAGACCTGCGCCACCTACCAGCAGATTGCCAGAAGCCAGCTGTCTGACAGCGAGCTGGCCGGGACAGGAGGTGCAGCCTCATGAGTCAGCGACGCTCAGACAGCAAGAGCCGCCGGCCCCAGGGCGGCGGCGGGCCCCACGGCGGCGGCCGGCTGGTGGAAAAGCCCAAGGATTTCAAAAATACCATGAAGCGCCTGCTCCAGGTGCTCAGGCCCTGGCGGGGCAGGCTGATCTTTGCCAGCACCATGGCCGTTTTAAGCGCCGCCATGGGCATCGTGGGCCCCAAGATCTCCGGCCAGGCCACCACCGCCATCTTTGAAGGCCTGGTGGCCAAGGTGCGGGGGACAGGCAGCATCGATTTTGCCCGCATCGGCCAGGTGCTGTTGATGCTGCTGATGCTCTACCTGGTCTCTTCCCTCTTCAGCTTCCTCATGTCCCGGGTCACCATGGGGGTGATCGCGGACTTCTCCCGGGAGCTGCGCCAGCGGATTGGTGAGAAAATCCACAAGGTGCCCGTGTCCTACTACGAAAAAACCAGCATCGGGGATGTGCTGTCCCGGATCACCAACGACGTCACCTCGGTGTACCAGAACATCGCCGACATCATCACCCAGTTTGTGTCCGGCATCGCCACCCTGGTGGGGGTATTGGTGATGATGGTGATCATCAGCCCCCTGCTGGCCCTGTTGGTGGCGCTGGTGGTGCCCCTGGCCATGATGATGGCGGCCCTGATCTTCAAACGCTCCCAGCGCTACTTCAAAGCCCAGCAGGAGGTCATCGGGGACATCACCGGCCAGGTGGAGGAATCCTATGCCGGCCACATGGTGATCCAGGCCTACGGCAAGGAGCAAAGCAGCCTGGACAGCTTCCAGGAAAAGAACGAGCAGCTCTACGAAAGCGCCTGGAAAAGCCAGTTCTTTACCGGCCTGATGCAGCCCATCATGAACTTCACCAACAACCTGGGCTACCTCCTGGTGGTGGTGGTGGGCGCCGCCCAGGCCGCCATGGGCCTCATCACCGTGGGGGATGTCCAGGCCTTCATCCAGTATGTGCGCTCCTTCATGCAGCCCCTGGTGCAGTTCTCCCAGATCACCGGCGCCATCCAGACCATGGCGGCGGCGGCCGAGCGGGTCTTCGCCTTTCTGGACCTGGAGGAGGAGACCGACCCCCAGAGTCCCCCCGCCCTGCCCCCGGTGAAGGGCCGGGTCTGCTTTGAGAACGTCCGCTTCGGCTACGACCCGGAGAAGGTGATCATCCACGATTTCTCCCTGTGCGTACAGCCGGGGCAGACCTGCGCCATCGTGGGGGAAACCGGCTCGGGGAAGACCACCCTGGTGAAATTGCTGATGCGCTTTTACGAGCCCCAGTCCGGCCGGATTACCTTAGACGGCATCGACCTGGCCAGCCTCTCCCGGGAGGAGGCCCGCTCCGCCTTTGGCATGGTGCTCCAGGACACCTGGCTCTTCTCCGGCACCATCATGGAAAACATCCGCTACGGCCGGCCCGAGGCCACCGACGAGGAAGTCATTGAGGCCGCCCGCCTGGCCCACGCCGACCACTTTATCTTGACCCAGCCCGGCGGCTACCAGATGGAGATCAACGAGGAGGCGGACAACATCTCCTCCGGACAAAAGCAGCTGCTCACCATCGCCCGGGCTGTCCTGGCGGATAAACCCGTCCTGATCCTGGACGAGGCCACCTCCAATGTGGACACCCTGACCGAGCACCGCATCCAGCGGGCCATGGGCTTTTTGATGCAGGGCCGCACCAGCTTCGTCATCGCCCACCGCCTCTCCACCATCCGGGAGGCCGACACCATCCTGGTGATGGACCAGGGCAACATCGCCGAGGTGGGCAGCCATGACGAACTGATGCAAAAAGGCGGCAAATACAAGGAGCTGTACGAAAGCCAGTTCGAGCAAGCTTAAATCTTTATAGCGGCATAATTTTAGGGTGCATTTTGATGTTGAATATCATCAAATGCACCCTAAGTGTTCAATATAGGAAACCGCGTTTCCCGGTCAGCAGTACCAGTTCACCTTCACCGGATGGGGCTCGTTTTCCACGGACACCGCCATGAGGGAGGCCAGCAATTCCTCCCCCTGCTCCTGTGCGATGGCGGCGTAGGCTTCGGGGCTGGCCCCGGTGCCCAGGCGGTGATAGGCGATGGCGGCGGCGCCGTAAAAGGCAATGCCCAGGGCGTGGGTGGCGCTGTGGATGCTGGAGGCAGCCTGGCCAATGGCCCGGGCTGCCGCCTGGGCGGCCTGGTCGTCCTCCCGCTCCCGGGCAGCGGCGTGGGCCTCCTTCAATATGATGTTTTTTACATAGGGCAGCTTCACTTTCCCCGCCAGCCAGTCCCGGGCGGCGGTGAGGGCGTGGCGGGGCCGCGTATCCCCCGGGCAGCGGCCTTCATAAATGGGCAGCAGCACCGCTTCTGCATAGTTGATGCACCAGCTGGCCAGGGTCTCTTTGCTCTGGGTCTCAATCTGCCGCATCAGGGCCAGGATGTGGGGGTCCTCCGCCGCCCCCAGCATTTTCCGGGGCGCCTTAGCCATCCGCCAACCCCTCCAGTTCCCGCTGCACCAGGGAGATGGCCACCTGCAGGCCCCGGGTGCGCCGGCACATCAGGCTGTGCTGGGGTCCCCCCTCGGCCAGCCCGGTCTGGGCCTTTTCGCATTTGGTCCACAGGGACAGCAGGGCCCGCAGGGCCTCCTTCAGTTCCTTCTCGGTGTATGATGCCACGGCGCTTCTCCTTTTATTGACGGCGAGGAAAACGAAAAATCCATGCATGACTGCATGGAAGGATGATAACCAGGGCTTTCGTTACTAAACCCCCTCAGGTCCCATATCACCCCACGGTGCTCAAATCCCAGGTCTCGTTCAGTTTGGGCACGTCGCTGATGAGGCGGCGGGTGTAGGCGGCCTTGGGGTTCAAAATCACCTCGTCCGCGGTGCCGTACTCCACAAATTTGCCCTTTTCCATAATGTACACGGTGTCGGAGATGTGGTAGGCCAGGCCGATGTCGTGGGTGATGAAGATGATGGTCATGTTGGTTTCGTCGCGCAGTTTCAGCAGCATGTCCAGGATGGTGGCCCGGGAACAGGCGTCAATCATGCTGGTAGGCTCATCCGCCAGCAAAATCTTGGGCTTGAGCAGAAAGATCCTGGCGATCATCAGCCGCTGCATCTGCCCGCCGGACAATTCAAAGGGATATTTGTTGGTCATCTCCTCATACTTGAGGTTGACAAAGGCCAGCGCCTCCGTCATCAGGGCGATTTTTTCCTCCATCTTCAGGTGTTTGCCGCCGCGCATGCGGATGCAGTCCAGCAGCACGGCATCAATCTTATTGAAGATGTTGTAGCTGGAAAACGGGTCCTGGAAGATGGCCTGGATGCCCTTCCAGTACTTGCGGCGCTTCTTGGCTGTGGACAAGTCCAGCGGCTGGCCGTGGAAGTGGATCTCGCCCTCCGTTTTGGACAGCAAACCCAGCAGCATCTTGGCCAGCGTCGTTTTGCCGCTGCCGGATTCACCCACGATGGACACCAATTCCCCGTCATAAAAATCAAAATCCACATGGTCCACCGCCGTTACGGTCTGGCGGCCCAAACCAAATACCTTGGTCAGCCCCCTGCCGCACAGGCAGACGGTGCGCTCAGCGTTCACTGGCATACTTCCTCCTCAGCTCGTCCTCATCCCGCCAGCAGCGGCTGGCACGGCCGGAGCGCAGTTCCCGCAGCTCCTGGTTAATGCCCGTGCAGCGTGGCTCCACATACTTGCACCGGGGCGCGAAGCGGCAGCCCGCGGGCGGCTTTTTTAAATTCGGCGGCGTGCCCGGGATGGCCACCAGCTTGGTATCGCGCATGCCCTCCTCCGGCACCAGGATGGAATCCATCAAGCCCTTGGCATAGGGATGCACCGGGTCAAACACCACCTCACGCGCGCTGCCCTCCTCCACAATCTGCCCGGCGTACATCACCATGATGTCGTCGGTGACGTTGTATAAAAGCGGCAACTCGTGGGTGATGAAGATCATCGTCTTGATCATGCCCTCGTCCATCATGTTGCGCAGCATCTTGATCACCATCTTCTGGCTGGTGACGTCCAGGGCAGAGCTGGGCTCATCCGCGATCAAAACCTGCGGGGAGAGGATGGTGGAGATGGCAATCACTGTGCGCTGCTTCATGCCGCCGGACAATTCCACCGCGAACTTGTCCAGGGATTCACGGGGCAGGCCCAGCTTTTCAAAGCGCTCGGTGGCCAGGTCGCGGATGTCGTTCTTTTTCATGTGCGGCAGGTGCGCGCGCACCACGTCCTGAATAAAGTGGATAATCCGCCGCGTGGGGTTCAGCGCGTTCATCGCGGCCTGGGGGATGTAGGCAATCTTGGTGCCCAGCACGTTTAAGCGCACCTCATCCGGCGGCATCTGCGTAATGTTTTGCCCATCCAGGATAATGTCCCCGCTTTGGTAGTGCAGCGGCGGGAAGTAATAGCCCATCAGGGAGAGCGCCAGGGTGGACTTGCCGCAGCCGCTCTCGCCCGCGATGCCCAGGCTGCGCCCCTCCCACAGTTTTAAGGACACGTGGTCTACCGCGTAGATGTCCTCGCCAAAGCGGGTGATGTACTTGGTGGTGAGGTCACGAACCTCCATAACCGGTGTATTGCTCATGACGACCCCCCTTATGAGCGCAGCTGCGGGTTGAACACTTGGTCCAAGCCCGTATTCATTAAGTTGAGTGAGAAGGAGATGAGGGCGATAACCAAAATCACCGGGAAATAGGCCCACCAGGAGCCGTTTAAGTGCGCGGAGTACAGCATCGCCCAGTTCATCATCAAGCCCAGGGTGGGCACCTCTGTCGTCTTGGGGCCTAAGCCCAAGAGGGACAGCTGCGCCTCCGCCAGGATGCCGGAGGACACCTGCAGGATGAAGGCCATGATGACATAGCTGAGGATATAGGGCAAAATATCGCGCCAGATGATGCGCAGCACACTGTGCCCCGACAGCTTGCTCAGGTTCACATGGTCACGGTTGCGCAGGGAAATCACCTGTGAGCGCACCGAGCGCGCCGTCCACACCCAGCTGGTCAGGCCGATGACCACCGCCACGGTGGTTGCCCCGCGCTGGTCCTGGCCGATGGAGTAGGAAATCAGTATCAGCAGCACAAAGCCCGGGATGACGGTAAAGATGTTGGTAAAGAACATGATCACATCATCCACCCAGCCGCCCAGGTAGCCGGCCAGAAGACCCAGCCACAGGCCAATTAGGGTGGCAACCGTGCCCGCGATCAGACCGATTACCAGGGAGGTGCCGGCCGCGGACACCAGCTCCTTCAATACGTCCCGGCCAAAGTTGTCCGTGCCCAAAGGCAGGGTTTTCACGTTGGCAACGGCAGAGATGTTCACATAGTCATCCTTGCCGATGCTGCCTTTTTCCACGGTCTCACCGCTTTGGGGGTCGGTTTCAGACAGGCTCAGCGCTGGCGCGTTGCTGGCCGCCACCAGGCGCTTGTTGAGCCGCTCATAGAAATTGCGGTCGGCCTTGGTCATCCCGGCCGGGCGCTCCTTGCCGTCATAATGCGTTTTCCAGGCAGAAAGCAGCGCCTCGGTGTCGTGGATGTTGAGCCCTTCGATGTCCTTGCCGGTCACGTCCAGCCAGTAAGCCATCTTGACGCGGTCCTCCTGGCTTAAGAGGCTGGCTATCCGATTGCTGTCCGCCTCCGGCAGGCGCAGCACGCTGCGCTGGCTGCTTACGCTGTCATACAAAGATACATAGGTACCAGGCCCGGCAAAATTACCCAGGCCAATGGACTGCAGCGGGTTGCCTGGATTGATGAGCGGATAGATTAAAATCATCGACAGCATCAGCATAAAGATGCCAAAGCCCACCAGAAAGAGGGGGGAGCGGAAGATTTTGCGGATGATGTGTTTCATTTTATCTCCCTCCCTTAGTTGATCTGCGCGGCCTTGACCCGCGGGTCAATGAAGGCGTAGAGGATATCCAGCAAAAAGGCACTCAACAGAACCATAAAGGTGATAATCAGCGTGGTGGCTGAAATCAGCGGGTAGTCCGCCATCGTCACCGCACGGTACATCGTGGTGCCCAGGCCCGGATAGTTGAAAATAATCTCCGCCACCAGCGCGCCGCCAATCATCGTACCGATGGACAGCGCCAGGCCCGTCACCTGCGGCAGCATCGCGTTGCGGAACACATAGCGCACAATCTTGCGGTCCTTGATGCCCAAAAAACGCGCGTACTTCACATAGTCGGCGTTCAACTCATAAATGGACATGGAGCGCATGCCTATCGCCTGCCCTCCGATGGAGATCAGCACAATGGACCAGAAGGGTAGGTGGTAGTGCTGGATGACCGAGCGCAGAAAGTCAAAGCTGGCGTTGGGGATCATGTCAAAGGCGTAGCCGCCGGAAATGGGCGCCCATTTCAGGTTCACGGCAAACACCACCAGCAAAATCACCGCCATGCCAAAGGCCGGAATGTTGCTGAGGAAGAGGGTCATCGGCAGCAGCACCTTGTCAAAGCCCTTGCGGATGTAGGCCGCCAGGGCGCCCAAGAGGTTGCCCAGCAGCCAGCCAACCAAAATGGCGGGCAGCTGCAAAAACACCGTCCACCAGATGGCGCTGCCCAGAATATCCGTCACCTTGCGCGGATACTGGCTGAAGGATGTCCCCAGATCGCCCCGGGTCAGGTTGCCCAGGAAGGTAAAAAACTGCTGCATGAGGGGCTTGTCGGTGCCAAACTCCGCCTGGTACTGCTTGTAGATGCGGCTGACCGCTGTCGCGTCCGTCATGCCGCTGGCCAGCCTGCCCGTGATCGCCGCGACCGGGTCCGCCGGCATCAGGCGGGGTAAAAAGAAATTCAGCACCAACGCCGCCGCGAAGGTGACAATAAACCAGACAATTTTCTTGGTGAAGTACTTTCTGTAGCCCTTCATCTCATACAGCCCCCTGCGGTCAATACTAGATTCACTTGTTAATGCTTTGATGCGCTGGTCTTTTTGCGCCTCCGCGTTGCCTCTTTCAGTCGGCGTAGGACTGCGGCTACGCCTCCTTCTCTCGGCTTAGCGGAGCCATCAAAAATCCTCAGCCCATCTGTGCATTAACGCCTTCGTCTAGTATTAAATAAACATCATTGATAAAGCAAATTTAAGTTGAAAAGCCCTGCCCTGGGACGAAACCCAGGGCAGGGCGATTAGCGGCTTATTCGCCGACCAGTTTCAGGTTGTACAGGGCCGCGATGCCATAGCCGTCCGTGCAGACTGCCGGCGGGATGTTCAGGCCATCGCCGTCCTCGGGGAAGTTGGTCCAGACGGTCTCGTTGACCGCGTGGAAGGTGGCCGGGCGATACATCAGCGCGAAGCTGGGCACCTCGGTTAGGTAGATGCGAACCAGTTCGGTGTACATCTCCTTCAGCTTGGCCTCGTCCGTCGTCATCGGGATCTGCTTGATGATGGCGTCGGCTTCCTCGTTTAGGTACTGGCCCCAGTTTCCGGTCCAGTTGTTCTCAGCGCCCACCAGGTCAGCACCCAGGTACTGGCGCACGCGGCCCCAGGGCATGCTGGGCGCGGCGGACTCGGGGGACCACATGAAAATGTCATAGTCCTTCTGGCTGGGGTTGGTGAAGATGGTCTGGTAGGTGGACCACTCGGGGAAGAGGGTGGTGATTTCGATCTTGATCTTCTCACCGGCCGCGGCAACCATTTCCATGGCGGCCATCCAGTCGGTCCAGCCGTTGGGGCACACCGCGTTGAAGCTCAGCTTCACGCCGTCAATGTCGCGCCAGCCGTCGCCGTCGCTGTCCACAATGCCCGCCTCGTCCAGCAGCTTGTTGGCGCCGTCATAATCAACGCCGGCCCACTGCAGGTCCTTCACGGCCTCCTTGTCGTACATCGCCTGCTCACCCACGGTGGGGTTCATCAGGGAGCGGGGGACATCCTTAAAGGAAGGGCTTTGGTTGGTCATCGCGTTTTCGATGATGGCGTCATAGTCCACCGCCATGGCGATGGCCTTGCGCAGGGCCACATGCTCCTTAAGCAGCGGGTTGTTCATGTTGTACCAGGCAGAGGGCATGGTCAGGCAGATGCCATAGGGCGCGTCCTGCATGTAGGTGGAAATGGGCAGGCCTTCATCCTCCCACAGTTTCTGGATGTTGGGCAGGAATTGCTGGTTCACGTCAATCTCGCCCGCCTTGAAGGCAACCTCAATCGCGGAGTTGTCGGCGAAAATGTTGTGGCCAATGTACTTGGGCACGGGCAGCTTGCCCCACATGGACGCATCCTGGCCCCAGTAGTTGTCGTTGCGGACGAAAAGAACCTTCTGGTCATCAGAGAAGAGCTTGCCGTAGGGGCCGGTGAAGGGCACATCTTCCGCCGCGTCGTTCAAGATGGCGGTAGCGTCGCCATTATTACGCTCCTTGAGCGTTTCCAGCCAAGCCTTCTGGGCGACAAAGGCGCCAATCAAATAGTCCTTCACCTTCAGGGGGTTCACGGGCTTGCCGTCGGCGTCCACTTTGGCGGTGATGACAACGGTGAGGTCGTCCTCAGCCACCACTTTGTCAATATAGCCGCCGTAGTTGGTGGCTGTGCCGTTGTTGATCTCAATACCGATGTTCCAGGTGGCCTCAAAGTCATGGGCGGTCACCTGGGTGTCGTCGGACCATTTGGCAACCGGCTTGATTTTGACGGTGGTGGTGATCAGGTCTTCTGACACCACAGGGTCGCCGTCCGCCAGCAGCGGCAGCATGGCGCCGTCCAAGAAGTTGTACATGTACAGCGTCTCAAACATCACCGTGCGCGCGCCCCAGCCGTTACTTGTGGTGGCCATGGCGTTGTTCTGGTTGGTGCCAACGGGGTTCCAGGTCGCGACGGTGCCCCATTGCTGGCCGCCGAAGTACAGCGTCTCCTCGCGGGGCAGCTGGACCACCTCCGCGGCGCCCGCGCCCAGCCCGATTACCAGGGCCAGCGCCAGCATCAGTCCAAGCAGGGTACGATACCAGTGTCTCATGTTGTTTCCTCCTTTTATTTCCTACGGTCTTTTTGCAGACCGAAGCTATACCTGTGCGGGGGCCAGCGCCCAGTCCAAAAAACGGGTTAAAACAAGGCATCCTGTCAAAAATGGATGAATTAATCGATTACTTTATTCATTTATACACTGGTTTTTTGCGCCTGTCAAGTCCTACGGGCTCAAAAAATCCGCCGCGCGGTTTGTTCGATTTGGAAACCATTGCCTGTCCTGCCCGGACATGATAAATTGAAACAGGACAACACATAAAGGAGAATCGCATGGGCACCTTAAACCTGCTGGCCTTTGACATCGGCGCCAGCAACGGGCGCGGCATCCTGGGCCGGTTTGACGGCGAACGGATTGAGATGACGCCCCTGCACCAGTTTGAGAATCATTTCACCCAGCAGGGCGATCTGTACACCTGGGACGTATTCCGCATCCACCAGAACATGAAACAGGCCTTTATCCGCGCGAAGGCAGAGGGCACGGTGCCGGATAGCTTTGGCATCGATACCTGGGGCGTGGACTATGGCCTGCTGGATTCACAGGGCGGCTTGGTGGAAGCGCCCCGCGCCTACCGGATGAGCACGGACCATGAGATGCGTGCCGCCTGGGAGCGGATCCCCGAGCGGCGGATGTTTGACCTCACCGGCATCTCCGCCATCAGCTTCAACACCGTCTTCCAGCTCTACCGCCGGGTGCGGGAAGGGGACTGGGCGCTCAGCCAGGCCCGCGCGCTGCTCATGATGCCGGATTTGCTGGCCTATTTTTTGACCGGTGTCAAAAGCATGGAGTACACCGCCGCCTCCTCCACGGGGCTGGTGGACCTTGCCACCCGCGAAATCAGCCAGGA
>DAITOE010000026.1:0-13370 GCA_036834245.1 Clostridia bacterium
TAATACTTGCGGAAGCCGGCGATGGTGAAGCGCAGCAGGCGGTAGGTCCATTCCTCGGTGAGGGCAGGCAGGTCGTAGACGGTGTGGTCCACAAACACGGCCAGGGCGCCGCCGATGGCCTTGGCAGGCTGGCTTTTGAGGGCGTCCAGGAAGGACAGGGAAAACAGCAGGCCCTGGCGGGTGTCCTGCAGGTGGTTGAGCAGGTCCAGGGTGGCCTTGAACAGGGGCTTGTTCCGGTAGTCGCCGTAGCAGACCTCCCGGAAGGCGTCGTCCACCTGGAGGCGGTAGCAGGTGCCCAGGTGGTCCTTCAGACCCACCCGGGTAATCAGGTCATCGGACACCAGGAAATGGGTGAGGGGGCAGTTGATGTCGTCCCGGGGCAGGTTGATGGCCACCACGGGGGAGGCAAAGCCGAAGCCCGCCAGGTGCTCCCGCTGGACACCGGCCATCAGCTGCTGCCAGGTCCACACCTGCATCACCGCGGCCCCCTGGCTGTGCCCGGCCAGGACGATGCGGAAGGGGCTGTCCGGCTGGCGGCAGGCCAACAAAATGTCCTCCAGGCTCAGGTCGGGGAGGCCCAGGGCCTGGGCAGCGGTGGGGAAGCGGATGTCCGCCGCCTTGTCCATAAACTGGCTGGCGATGGTGAAAAAGCCTTCGTGGAAGTGGTTTTCCTCCTGCAGGCGCATGTTGCTGGCCCAGTCCTGGGGGCGCCGGCCGGTGCCCATGAAGCCGATGGCCACGGTGAAGCGGCCGGGGCTGTCCTCCCGGATCATCACCACGGCCTTGCCGGTATCCCTGGGCGCTTCCCGCTGGAGATAGCTTTTGATGTCCGTGACGGGGTTGGGCAGGTTGGTGAGGCTGCGGGCCAGGCGGGGCAGCAGGGCGTTGGACAGCTGCTGGCGCCAGGTGGTGACATCCTCCGTCCGGCGCACGCCGGAGATGAGGCGGCCGTCCACCTGGATCACCATGTCCGTCCAGCCGGCTGACAGCCAGGGGGCTGCCTCAAAATCATAGGCCAATTGGGCCAGCTCCAGGCCAAAGCGGCCTGCCTCCCGGTTCAGGCTGCCGGCGTTGACGGCCGGGAACCAACTGGTGTCCCGCAGGTCGGTCTTGGTGTAGTTTCCTAAATACGGCATACTGTCCTCCTGCCGGCAGTGTATCACCAGGGAAATCAAGGGGCAATGCCCCGCCGCCAAATTTACAAAGATGCTTGCATTGGGGCAAGTGCCGCCGTATAATGCAGTTGGTTGATTCTCGGTCTGTGGTTGAAAGCCGATGCCAGTCGCAGGCAAAACGGCCCACGTAAGCCGGCAGAAAGCCGACGAGCATGGTGCGATCTAGAGGTCAGTCCGGCCGGGCGCAAGCCCGAGAGAGCGGCGTGGGGCGCGAATGCGCTGAGCTAAACTCCAGCCGGCGGGTGTGGGGGCAAAGACCAGGTCAGCGGGGCTCAACCTATTTTATTCAGGGGGTTTCCAAACGCATGTATCAGGACAAAACCATGGTGTGCCGGGATTGCGGCGGCGAATTCGAGTTTACTGCAGGCGAGCAGGAGTTCTACGCGGAAAAAGGCTTCCAGAACGAGCCCACCCGCTGCAAGGACTGCCGTCAGAACCGCAAAGCCAGCCGGAACGCCGGGCCTCGCGAAATGCACGACGCGGTGTGCGCGCAGTGCGGCGCAGAGACACAGGTGCCCTTCCTTCCCAAAAACGACCGCCCCGTCTACTGCAGCGATTGTTTTGCCGAGATGCGCAGATAAATCAAACCAGAGAACTTGCAAAGCCGCCCGTTGAACCGGGCGGTCTTTTTATATCGACAAAGTGTCTGCGGACACTTTGTCGGTTAAGGAGAACGGGCATTTTTGCCTGGTCGCTATGCTCCCGGTCGGCAAAAACGCATGGAATGCATTGCTGCGCAATGCCCCGCACGCCCGGCGGAGCCGTGCGATACGATTTGACTCAGAGGGCCTTGCCCTCTGAAACTCCCGCAAGACGTGCCGATTTCACCATTCATCGGGCAAGTGTTACGCATTTTATTTAGTTATTACAAATTTGACATAAATCCCCTCCTGCCATATGATGAAAAAATGAAAAAGACCATGATGAACCGGCTGCTTCAGCCGGGTGTGAAACAAAGGCAACGGGGGCTCCGCCTTGCAAGCGGGCTGCTGGTGTTCTGCCTGGTGCTGGCACAGGCTTTGACGGCCGTGCCGGCATTGGCGGTGGAAGCCTTTTCCCTGACGGTGACGGATCAGGTGCGGCCCTACCGGCAGGACGCGCTACAGCTGCACATCCCGCACGACGGGCGGTTGAGCCTACGGGTATTGGTGCAGGGCCAGGACATGGTGATTGTGCGGGAGATGGCGGTGCAGCAGGGGCCTGTGAGCCTGGACTTCTCCGGCCTCACCTGCAACGGCGAGCCCCTGCCCCGGGGGGAAGCGGTGATGGTGGCCAGCCTGGCCAGCGCCCAGGGCGTGTTGGAAGCCCAGGCCGCCTTCCGGGTGCTGCAGCCCGCCGCCGGCATCCTCTATGCGCTGCTGTCCCGGGACAGCCTGTCCATCCACGACCCGGAGGATCTGTACACCGACCTGCAGCTGAGCCGGGCCGGCAGCCTGCAGGTGGCCCTGTACCAGGCGGAGGACCTGGAGACCCCCCTCTTCCGCCGCAGCTACGACTACAAGGACAGCCTGCCCCATGCCTACCGCTGGGACAGGACCATCAACCGGCAGCCTGCGGCGCCCGGGGACTATGTGTTTTCCTTTTCCATGAAAGGTTCCGCCCAGGAGCCCCTCCTGCGGCCCTTCACCCTGACGGATGAACCCTATGAAGCGCCCCGCCTCTCCCCCACCCCGTCCGGCCTGTTTTTGCCGGAGGAATTGACGGAGGAGGCCATCTGGGCCGCCATGATGGCCCCGGTGACGGTGCTGGACATCGGCGCCATGCAGCACCAGCGGGTGTACAGCGCGCCCAGCGAGACCTCCCCCTCCCTGGGGATGGTCCACGGGCAGACGGCAGGCCTTGACATCCTGGAGATCCGGAACGATGGCTTTGCCAAAGTCCGGGCCGCCCGGCACGGGGACGGCCACTGGATTACGGGCTATGTACCAGATAAAAAGCTGAAAACCATCCAGCCCCATCAGCGCTACGGCGTGTTGATTGACAAAAACGCCCAGACCATCACCGTATATGAACAAGGCAGGAAACTGGGCAGCCTGAACATCAGCACCGGCATCTATGTGCCCCCGGGGGTCAAGTCCTTTGATACGGTGCCCGGCGCTTTTTTGACCCAGGCCCGGATTGCGGAGTTTACCAGCGAGGGCATCCGCTATGAGTACGCCATGCGCATTGACGGGGGCAACCTGCTCCACGGCGCCGGCTACCAGGTGAGGCAGGGCCAGCGGGATTACAGCCTGCAGGAAACCACCCTGGGGCAGGTTGCCTCCCACGGCTGCGTGCGGATTGACAACCGCATCAGCGATGACGACCTCAACGCCTGGTGGCTGTATGCCAACCTGCCCCGGAACACCAAGGTGCTGGTGCTGCCGGATGTGGAGGACCTGATGGAAACGGACAACAGCCAGGCAGAGAACCTGGCGGAGGCGGAGGAGACGGCATCCCCGGAGGAGGCGCCTCTGGAAACGGAACCGGCTGATCTGGATGAGAGCGAGGCCAAGGATGCTGGCCCTGCTACCTCAGCCCCGGCCTTCCAGGTGCTGGCGGGGGATGCCCCGGTTACTGACCTGCCGGAAACCCCGGCGGCGCCTGAAGCCAGCCCGGCGCCTTCCGGCAGCACCACCATCACCATGACCTTTGGCGGGGACTGCGTACTGGGCAGCGAAGAGCACAGCCGGAGCAAGCCGGAATCCTTTCATGCCATCATTGAACAACACGGGATGGACTGGCCCTTCTCGGGGCTTTCTAAGATCCTGCACCAGGACGACATCAGCATGGTGAACCTGGAAAACGTGTTGAAGGACAACAGCCGCGGCCTGAACCCCCGGCTCCACAACTTCCGGGGGCCCAGCAGCTTTGCCCGGATTTTGAAGCTGGGGGGCATCGACCTGGTGAACATCGCCAACAACCATTTTGTGGACTACGGCCAGGAGGGGAAGAACAGCACCCGGGACGCCCTGCGGGACCATGACATCCCTTTCTCCGGCTACAGCGCCCTGTACGTCTATGAGAAAAACGGCATCAAGATTGGCTTTGGCGGCATCCGGGAGACGGTCTTCCACCAGAACCGGAAGCGGATTGCCGATGAGATTGCGGAATTGAAGCGCCGGGGCTGCGACTACATTGTCTACACCTGCCATTTTGGCATTGAATACGAGGAACAGCACAACGAGGTCCAGACCCTGATGGCCCGCAGCGCCATTGACGCCGGGGCCAACCTGGTGATTGGCCACCACACCCATGTGGTGCAGGGCATTGAGGAATACAAGGGGGGCCTGATCTTCTACTCCCTGGGCAACCTGGTCTTTGGCGGCAACCTGGAATTGTCCACCTTTGACGGCCTGATGGCCCAGGTGCGCCTGCACTATGACGGGAACACCCTGAAGGAAACCGCGGTGCGGCTGATTCCCGTCATCACCTCCGGCATCCGGCCGGAAAACGACTTCCGCCCCGTGGTGGCAGAAGGGGAGGACAAGGCGCGGATTCTGAACACCATCAACCAGGACAGCGAGCAAACATATCCTGAGCAGTTTGTGCTCAGGTAAATCATACATGACTGTATGAGGAGGATGCTCATGAACACCAAACGATTGCTTCTCATGGCCATGGTCTGCCTGATGGTTTTCACCACCTTCACCCAGGCTGCAGCCGCCATTTCCCTCAACTACCTTCTGGATATCTATCAGCTGGAGCGGCTGGAAGCCTACAAGCAGTTCAAAAAGCAGTTCCCCAAAGCCAAAATGATAAAGAAGGAGAGACTGGAATCGGATACCCATGTCTTTTTGCAGAATCAACTGGTGAATCAAAGCCAGGCGATTGATGTGTTCCAAACCCATGTGAGGGACAACAGCCTGCCGGCCATCCTGCAGAAGGGCTATTATGTGCCCCTCCAGACGGATCCAGACATCAGCAGCTATGTCCAGGCCTTGCCGCCTCAAATCCGAAAGGCGGTCATGGTGGGTGAGGACATCAGCTGCCTGCCTGTCTTCGCTGATGTCCCCTATGCTCTCCTGTTGAACCCGGAGCTTTTGGAGCAGGTGGGCCTGCCTCGGGACAGCCTGCCCCGCACCTTCATGGAGCTGCTGGATTTTGCCCTGGCCTGGCCGGAACAATATGGGGATGCCTACCCCGACATCACCCCTTTGTATATTGCAGGAGGCGGCCCTCTCCTGGGGATGAGGAATTATGCCGCATCCTATGTGCTGGAAGCCTATCTGTACAGCCAGCTTGTTGCCGGGGAAAAGGTGCGCTTTGATACCCCGCTGTTCCGCTCCCTGCTACATGCCATTGCGCCCCTGACCCGGAATGCAGACATGGAGTTGCGGCAGGACGACTACATGGGGGACCCACCCCAATGGCACCAGTGCCTTTTTTACTTCATATTTCGCACGCCTTTTTACACGCCCCGGATGGAGGTGATGGCCCCCCTGCCCCTGGCAGAAGGCCTGCCCGTGGTGCAGCCCATGAGACTGGTGAAGGCCCATCTGAACCCCCATTCAAAGTCTGTGAAGGATGCCATCACCTGGCTGTCCTTCCAGGCCAGGTACCCGGAGCCAGATACGGAAAGGCTGATGGGCCTGGTGGACAGCCCCCTGGAATATCAAGGCATCAACCAGCAAAACCCGCCTCAGGCAGAGGCGGACCGCTACCGCATCTCCCACACTCAGATCAGGCATTATCGGGAGCGGGTGCTGCCCCATCTGTACGTTGTGGGCCAGTCCGGGGTGGAGGCGCCGGGCTTTCTGAACCAGGCGCAGGAGCTGTTCATCCAATACCTGGACGGCGCATTGCCGGAAGAGCTGTTCATCCAGCAGCTGGACAACATCATCAAATTGATTGGGGCGGAGGGGATGTAATAACACCACATGCCCCTTCCCTGCATATCCAAAAAACACCTCTTGCATTCACAGGAGGTGTTTAAGTTTCGACAAAGTGTCTGCGGACACTTTGTCGATTAGGAGGAGCGGGCATTTTCCATTGGTCGCTGCGCTCCCGGTCATGGAAAATGCGCGGTATGAATTGCTTCGCAATTCGCCCCGCCCGCCCGGCGGAGCCGGGCGATACGATTTTAATCAGAGGGCTGTGCCCTCTGAAACTCCCCTTTGATATAGTTTGTCTATACTCTGACACCTCTTGCATTCACAGGAGGTGTTTTATGATCAAATTGCTAACAGTTTCAGCCCCGGTAATTGTCCAGCAGCACCGTCAGCTTGTCCAGGAAGGCGTCCTCCCCGAAGCGGTTGATTTTGAAGAAGATGGCCTGGGAGCCGCCGGAGGTGATGGCGCTTAAAAACAGCCTGGGGCCATTGCTCACCAGGGTCATGGACAGGCTGACCCGGTTGCCCCCCAGCCAGGAATAGCGCTCGTAAACCCGGACCGCCACCTGGGTGTCCCCGTCGCTCCAGTCGCTGCTGTCTTCAAAGCTGGCGGAAACCGAGCCGCCAATGATGCCCTCGTGGATGTAGTGGCGCAGGGCGTTGAAGTTGCCGTTTAAGTGCCGTTCCAGTCTGGCCATGCCTGTTTCCTCCGGTGATTCAGAATGAAAGGATGATACCCGGGAGCACTTGCCTTTTAGTCAAGGTGTCCCCTTAAATGGCCAGGTCCTTCCGGGAATAATAGGCCATCCCCAGCAGGAAGACGGCGCCTGACACGGCGAAGCCCAGGCCGATGGACTCCCACAGGGGGCCGCCGTTGCTTGTGATGCGGCCGATGTCCGTGTAGAAATAGGGGGTGAAATACTTGAAGGTGGCAATCTCCCGGTTGATGTTGATGAAGAGGTTGAGGAAGTAGAAGGCCAGCACCAGGCCCAGGCCGGGCACCACGCTGTCCCTTTTTTTGAAGCAGGAGATGCCAAAGCACAGCACCGCCACCTGGAGGTTCATCATGAAGAGGGACAGGTGGAAATCCGCAAACTTCTTCTGGGGGAAGCCCATGCCGATGAGGCCGGCGCCGATGTGGGCCGCCAGGATGAAGATGGCGTTCACGGCCACCAGCTGCAGCACCATGGCCACAAATTTCTGCATCAGGACGGAGAGCCGGTTCACCGGGTGGGGGTAGAGAAACTCCGCCGTGTGGCGGCCTTCCTCCCGGGCCACGATGTTAATCGCGGTGATGGCGGCGAACATGCCACCCCCCAGGCCGATGAAATTGCCGTTCTCCAGGCCGTAGTAGTTCATGAACTCAAAGACATCCATGTTTTGCAGGTTGAACATCTGGCTGAAGATGCCCATGCGCTCCACCATGGAGTTAAAAAAGCCGGAATAGACCGCCACCTGGGGGTAGAGCACCAGGGCCAGGATGGCAAAAAAGGACAGGGAGACCGACCAGATGAGGGTGCCCTTCCAGTGGAAGCGGATCTCGTTGCGCAGAATGGTCATTGTGCCTCGCCGCCTTTCTCGTAAAAATGCAGGAAAATCTCCTCCATGTCCGGCTCCGTGATGCTGAGGTCCGAAAAGGCCACGGACTGCAGGTCCCTGAGCAGCTGGTGGTAGTCCCCCTGGAAGAGGAAGGAGATGTTGCGGTTGATGACGGTGATGCCCAGGGCGCCGGGGAAGTCCTCCGGCAGGTGGTCGCAGCCCCTTAAGGTGACCCGTTTGGCTGCGGAGCGGGACAGGGCCTCCACGCTGTCCTCCACCACCAGGCGGCCTTCCCGGATGATGGCAGCCCGGGTGCAGTGCTGCTGCACCTCTGACAGGATGTGGCTGGACAGGAACACGGTGGCGCCCTGGCGGTGGCGCTCCATCACCAGGTCCCAGAAGGCCTTTTGCACCAGGGGGTCCAGGCCCGAGGTGGCCTCGTCCAAAATCAGCAGCTGGGGCTTGTGCTGCAGGGCCAGGGCGATGGCCAGCTTCTTCTTGTTGCCAAAGGACAGCTCGTCAATCTTGCGGTTCATGTCCAGGGAGAGGGCCGCGCTGATCTTCCGGGCTTCCAGGGCGCAGTCCCGGCGCCGCAGCCGGGCCGCCATTTTCAGGGCGTCGTGCACCCGCATGCCGGGGTAATAGCTGGCCTCGGAGGGGATGTAGCCGATGTCCGACAGGATCTCCCGCTTGTGGCGGCGGATGTCCAGCCCGAAGACCTCCGCCTTGCCGGACTGGGCCCGGATGAGGCCCAGCAGGGAGCGGATGGTGGTGGACTTGCCGGCGCCGTTGGAGCCGATGAAGCCGTAGATATCTCCCTTGTTCACAGTGATGGAAAGATCCGTGATGCCCCGTGCCTTGCGGTAGCGCTTGGTGAGCCCCTGGGTCCTGATGACCGTCTCCATGCCAGCCCTCCCTTGTGATTTCTGCACCATTATATCATCATTTGGCAAGATGGACAGCCTCTTCTCCCATGTTTACATTCCGCTCGTCCTCAGGTAGTATGTTGATCAGGAGGAAAAACCATGTATCAGGAAACAGACTTGCAGAGCATCAGGCAGCAGATGCACCGGCGCATCCTCTTCTGGCTCATCCCGGAGGCGGCACTGCTTGCCCTTATTGTCTACAGCTTTATCTTGCGCATTGAGTGGCTCACCAGCCTGCTGTTTGCGCTGTTGTTGGCGGTGATCCTGTTTTCCGTCACCCTGTTCATCCTGCCGGTGCGCCGATACCTGCATTTTGTCATGAACGCCCTCCACGGCCGCAACCGGGTGGACACCGCCGCCTTTGACACGGTGGACGCGGAGACCGTGGTGCGGGAGGGGGTGCGCTGCCACCCCATCACCATGCGGGCAGACACCATCAAAGAGGAGCTGGACGAGCGCAGCTACTACTGGGATGCCAACCTGCCCCTGCCGGACTGGCAGAAGGGGGAATACATCCGGCTGCGCTCCCACGAAAAAATGGTCACCGGCTGGCAGCGGGTGACCGGGGAATAGCAAAGGGCACTATAGCAGCTCCTGGATGTCGTTTTCGATGCTCTCCGGGGTGGTCTGGGGCGCGTAGCGCTTCACCGGCTGGCCCTGCCTGTCAATCAAAAACTTGGTAAAATTCCATTTAATGGCCTCGCCCATCATCCCGGGCAGGGCCTTTTTCAGGTAGACGAACAGGGGGTGGGCATGGTCGCCGTTGACATCGGTCTTCTCAAACTGGGGAAAGGTGATGGCAAAACGGGCCACACAGGCCTGGTGCACCTCCTGGCTGGTGCCGGGGGCCTGGTTGCCAAACTGGTCGCAGGGGAAATCCAGGATCACCAGGCCCTGGTCCTGATATTGCTCGTACAGGTGTTGAAGCGCCGTGTACTGGGGGGTGAAGCCGCAGTGGGTGGCGGTGTTCACCACCAGCAGCACCTTGCCTTTGTAGTCGGACAGATGCTGCTCCTTGCCGTAGACATCCTTGGCGGTGAAATCATAAATGCTCATGAGGGCCTCCTTTTGTTTCTGAGGGACAGGGACTGGCTGACCAGCTCCAGCAGCTCCCGGTCCAGGCGGCCCGGCTGGGCCACCAGGGCGTGGATGGTGTAGAGATTGTTGCGGATGGGGGTGTTGTGGATGACTGCGGGGTGGCTGACGGGCGCTGGTGCCGAGAAGCTGATCTGCAGGCAGCCTTCAGGCCAGCCCGGGTTGTGCTTCCGGAAGGGGTGGCCGATATACAAGAAAGGCCGGGGCGCCCGGAAGCTGATGGCGGTTTTCTGCACCAGCACCTCCATCAATGGGGCCAGGGCGCGCACCTGCTCCCTTAGGGCCAGGTAAAGGGCCAGTTTCTCCGGCTCCTCCATAAAAAAGCCCATTTCAGCGCCTGTGATGTCCTGGGTCATGTATCCCTCCATTCCCTTGGAATATACCCTCTGCAAAGGGGGCAGAAAAGCCCTGCCGGGAAGGCGGAAATCTGCTATACTTGGGAAAGAACAATCAAAACGGAGGGCACTATGAGCCAACACCTGCTGCATGTATACACCGGGGACGGGAAGGGCAAAACCACCGCCGGCATGGGCCTGGCCCTGCGGATGCTGGGCTACAAAAAGCCCGTTGTCATCGCCCAGTTTATGAAGGACGGGAAATCCGGCGAAATCAAGGCCCTGGCCACCTTTGACACCGCGACGCTGTTTGAAGGCGCCCGGATGAAGGGCTTCTTTGGCCGCATGACGCCGGACCAGCAGGAGGAAGCCCGGCAGGAGCACCAGGAATCCCTGGCCCGCCTCACCGCCCTGATCCATGAGGTGAAGCCGGCCCTCACGGTGATGGACGAATTGAACGTGGCCATCGTGATGGGCCTAGTGAGGATTGAGGATGCTTTTGACACCATCGACGCGGCGCTGCAGTATGGCGACGCCGTGGTGACCGGGCGCTATGCGCCGGACAAAATGCTGGAAAAAGCCCATTATGTCAGCCGGATTGCGCCGGAAAAACACCCCTTCAACGAAGGGGTGCAGGCCCGGAAAGGGATTGAATTTTAGCCATTATTTAGTGTCGAGCAGCACCCAGTCCCCCACCGCTTCATAGGTGGTGCCGCCTGAAACGGCTTTGGCCGCCAGGCGGTATTTGCCGTCCGGAGCCAGGCTGCCGTCCGAGAGCCTGCCGTCCCAGTACAGGCAGCTGCCCTCCTCCTTTAAGTGGATGGGGCGGCTCATGTCGTTGAAGGCCAGGTGTGCGACCGTCTCCCCGGCCTCGTTTTCAATCCGGGCCGCATACTCAATGGCCCCCTGGTGGCGCAGGATGAAGGCGGCCTCCTCCCCCCGGCCCGGGTTGAAGCTGCCCACGCTGTCAATGGACAGGGCCGGGTCCGTTGCCTGGGTCTGGACGCTGGTGAGGACGCAGGCCAAGGGCCTGGAACGGTCTTCAAACACGGTGATCAGCATCAAGAGCAGGTAGCCGGACAGGTCCTTGAATCCCTCCTGGATTTCAAAGGAGACCGCCTTGCGGCCGGGCAGCACGATGCCGTCCCCCCGTCCCGGATCTGCGATGCTCTGGGGGTTTTGAAACTGCCAGTTGCCTGCCTCCATGTACACCAGCTGGTAGGCTAATCGGGCCTGGCGGGTTAAGGTATAGGAAAAATACAGGGGGTCGCCGCTGTCCCGCACCACCGGGTCCTCCACCGTCAGCCGGGTCACCAGCCGGGACTCGGGCATCACATAGGGGCTGCGGTAGGCGAAGACCACCAGGTCGTCGTTCTGGGGGTAGACATGGGGGGTGGAAGCCCCGTAGGCCCGCAGCTGGTGGCGGTAGAGCTCCGACAGGGTGATGAGGCCGTCCTGGTTGCTGTCCGCCGCATAGCGCCCCTCTCGGCTGATGCCTTCGGTGAGGGCGTGGGCAAAAAAGCTGCCCCCCTGCACGGTGCCCGCCCCGTCCGTCCACAAAAAGCTGGGCTCCTGGCCGCCGGCGCTGGTGAGCACCTTGAAATCAGGGCCGGTGAATGCGGAGGAGGCCAGGGGGCTGTCCAGGCCCTTGTTGATGGCGGCGCCGCTGAAGCAGGCATCCAGCAAAATCAGCTTGATGCCGGGGATGGCTTTCAAAGCCGCATGGATGTCCTGGCCGGTGAGGCTGGTTTCCGTCTCCCCGTCGCTTAGGAGGGCGGCGAAATCCAGGCCGTCCTCGGTTTTGATGCCGTGGGTGCTGATGTACAACAGGCTGATGTCCAGTTCCCCCGCCCCTTCAAAGGCCTGCTGGGCCAGGTCGGCAAAGCCTTCCCGGGTCAAGGCCTGGTTGACGGAGACCCGGATGCGGCTGTAGCCCCGGGCGTCATACAGCAGGGCCTGGCGCAGGGCGATGAGGTTGTTGTAGGAGGAGGGGGTGGTGTCCGGCTGGCTGACAAAATCATCGTTGGAGATGAGCAGGGCCCTGAGGGTGGGCACGCCTTCGGACACCGCCCGGGGCGCAGACAGCAGGGAAAACAGCAGGGTGAGGGCCAGAAGACTGATGAATCCGCGTCTGGTGATGGCCCTCACCCCCTTTTGTTGTACGCACTGGATTCATCCTAACAAAGGCCCCTTTTATCGTCAAGTAGGGCAATTGACAGGGGCTTCCGCAAGCCATAAACTAAAAGTCGGAATGATGTACAAGCCATGGAGGATAAAATGAGCATGCTGGCAAATGCCGGTCGCCGAATGGTATTTTGGGGTTCGTTACTGCTGATAGGTTTAGCTGTGACTGAGTTCGTGTTGAAGTTTAAAGTGATGATAGGTTTGATAAAAACCATTTTTGAGATTACCATCGATGCTCAGTATCCTATTCATAAAATGTTTTCGACTATGATGAAGAACAGTGGGCCTGACTTTCTGACTCTTTTGTTTCTCGTTCTTTGCATCATTTTCGGAGTATGCTCTTTGTTAATATTCAGAGGTACTATTGGTGGCCTGATTGCTGTTCCTATTGCAATAGTGTTAGCAGTGTTCTCTGTAGGCAGCCCATTATTAATGCGAACAAACATCATTGAAAAACTGAAACTTTTACCTTTGTTACTTATAGCTTGCGGCAACAGTTTACGCTTCGTCGCCAGTCTGAAGCGTAATAAGACTAAGGCTCCATCTGCAAAAACACAGCCACCTTCCCAGCCCTACGACCCCTTCCGGATCAACCGGGGGCAGTAAGCCCCTGCATCCCCTGCGCCCCGGCAATCCACGCCGGGGCGTTTTTTTACCCTTGTTTGTCCGGCCCAGTGTGCTTTTATGGCAGTTTATCGCCATTTTTCCGCACATTAATTATATTTTACAATTTAATGTTCGTATTTTTCTTGACAAAGGGGCTGAAAACCGCCTATGATATCCTTGCCGCGGGAATTTCTTGACCGGGATGACAACCAGGGTCTGCGGCGTTTTTGTTTCACGGGACCCAGTCTTTGTCTGACAGACAGCAGGAGGAAACCAAGTGAAAAAAATCGCGATTATCATGGGCAGCGCCAGCGATCTCCCCGTTGCGGAGGAAGCGGTGAAGGCGCTGTCTGAATTTGCTGTGCCCTATGAGGTGATGGTGTGCTCCGCCCACCGGACGCCGGAGGACCTGCGCACATTCGCTGCAGGCGCTCGGGAGGCAGGCTTTGGCGCCCTGATCTGCATCGCCGGCCTGGCCGCCCATTTGGCCGGGGCCGCAGCAGCCCTGACCACCCTGCCGGTGGTGGGGGTGCCGGCAGCCTCCGGCAGCCTGCAGGGCCTGGACGCCCTGCTGTCCACCGCCCAGATGCCCCCGGGCATCCCGGTGGCCACGGTGGCCATTGGCGCCGGACGCAATGCCGCGCTGCTGTGCGTCCAGATGCTGGCCATTGAGGATGCCAGCCTGGCCATGCAGCTGGC
>DAITOE010000027.1:0-13345 GCA_036834245.1 Clostridia bacterium
CTTCGATGGCCGGGGCAGGGATGCCGTCCCGGTCGCCGATGATGATGAGTTTCTTATCCTTAAGCAAGCTCAAAGCTCTTTCCTCCTTTCTTCAGTGATGGTATAAGCACCGCTAAAGCGGTTACTTAGCGTGGGAGACCTGTTTGTTACAGGTATTTCTTGATCATGTTCTCGATGTTCTCGTGGGTGCAGTCGTCCTTCACCAGCTCTTCCACTTTTTCGCCCTTCTGGTAGATGGCCATCACGGGCAGGCCCAGCACCTTCTGGCTGATGGCCAGGCGGCGGGCCTTGGTGGTGTTCAGGCCGGTGAATTTCATCTGGTCGCCGTATTTCTCGAACATTTCCTTCACAAAGGGCTCCAGGGCCTTGCAGGGCACGCAGCCGTCGGAATAAAAGTCCACAAACACAGTGCCTTCCGCCTGAAGGACCTCGGTTTCAAAGGTTTCTTTTGTCAGATCAATCATGTTGTTCTCCATTTCTGTGGTGGTACTGAGGGCTTTACAGACAGTCTACCCGAGATTGACCAGGCAGTAGCCCTCGATGTAGGCATTGGCTTCCATGGCGGCAATGGCGCCGTCCGCCGCGGCGGTGATCACCTGGCGCAGGCTTTTCTCCCGGATGTCCCCGGCGGCAAACACGCCCTGGATCTCGGTGTGCATGTTGTCGTCGGTGACGATGTAGCCGTTTCTGAGGTTCAGCTGATCCTTGAAGATCTCGGTTTCGGGGATGAAGCCCACAAAGCCGAAGACCCCGAAGGTACCGTCCTCCTCATCGGCATCAATCACGGTCTCCTCGCCGGTTTTGACGTTTTTGACGGTCATGCTCTCGATGATGCCGTCGCCCCGGACCTCCGTCACCACGGTGTCCCAGAGGAACTTCAGTTTGTCATTGGCAAAGGCCCGGTCCTGGATGGACTTGATAGCCCGCAGCTGGTCCCGCCGGTGGATGAGGGTCACCTGGCGGCCAAACTTGGTGAGGTACAGGGCCTCCTCCACCGCAGTGTCCCCGCCGCCCACCACATAGATGTCCATGTCCTCAAAGAAGGCGGCGTCGCAGGTGGCGCAGTAGGAAATGCCCTTGCCGATGAAGTCTTTTTCGCCGGTGCAGCCGATGGGCCGGGGATGGGCGCCGGCGGCGATGATGACGGAATGGGCGGCGTATTCGCCCTTTTTGCCCTTTAAGCGCTTGATGTCGCCTTTCAGGTCTACCTCGACAATGGTGTCAAAGACCTTTTTCGCGCCGTGGCGCTCGGCCTGGGCCACCATCCGGGCCACCAGGGAGGGGCCGGACTCATTCCTGAGGCTGCCGGGGTAGTTGTCGATTTCAGCCGTGATCACAATCTGGCCGCCCTCTTTCTCCTTTTCGATGATGAGGGTGTCCAGCCGGGCGCGGCCGGTGTAGATGGCTGCGGAAAGGCCGGCAGGGCCTGCGCCGATGATGATCACGTCATAGATTTTTTCTTGCATCAGATTTCCTCTTCCTGGTTATTCCACTTCAAACACGGTCTGCCCGTCAATTTCGGTGGAGAGGGCAGTGAGCGCGGTCTTCATGATCTTGCGCCGGACGGCTTTCTCCTCCTCCAGCGGCAGCGCGGGATTGCCCAGGGGATGGGGGATGGCGACAGCCGGCACGATCCGGTTGGCGCCCACGGTCTGGGAGATGGGGGTGACTGTGCATACATGAACCACGGGGATGCCCGCACGCTCAATTTCTTTTACCATCGTTGCGCCGCAACGTGTGCAGGTCCCTCATGTGGAGGTCAGGATCACAGCCTGAACATTCTCCTCAATCAATTCCTTTGAGAACTCCTCGGCAAAGGCCTTGGCGTTCTTCACGGCGGTGCCGTTGCCCACGGTGGAGAAGAAATAGCGGTACAGGGAACCGATTTTGCCATCCTTCTCAAATTCCCGCATCACGTCCACGGCCAGCACCCGGTCGGCGTCGGCATTGGCGTAGGAGGGGTCGTAGCCGCCGTGGGCGGTGGCATAGGCGTCCTTGGACAGATAGTTGACGCCATCCAGGTCATAGCGGCCGTACTTGGTGGCGCTGGAGCTCTCGATGTGGTCGGGGTTGCCCAGGGGCACGATGCCGCCGGAGGTCACCAGGGCGATCTTGGCCTTGGTGATGTCCTTCACCGCGGGTTGCGGATCCACCCGGTCAAAGATGGGCATGGGGTACTCGGTGGTGAAGGGCTTGCCCTTCAGCTTTTTCATCAGCATGTCCACCGCGCGCTTGGAGCCCCGGTCCTCTTCAAACAGGTTTACCCGGATGCCCTGGGGGATATAGCCCTCCTCGCTGGAGGCGCCGATGGGTTCCTGGTTGGCCAATTTCAGCGCCAGGGCAGACATCTTCTTCACGGCATCCCGCATGCCCACGGCGGAGTTGCGGGTGGCGATGATGTACACCTTCTGCCGGAACATGTCAGCGCCGGGGTTTTCCTCATACATGCCGGTGAGGACGGGGATCTTCAGTTCCTCCCGCACCGCTTCGCAGATGGCGCCGCAGGCCACGCCATAGCGGCCGGCGTTGAAGGCCGGGCCCGCGATGAACAGGTCGGGCTTGGCTTTCCTGATGAAACCAATCAGCTTCTTCTTGGCGTCCTCCATGTTCTCATTGAAATAGGAGTCGCCGCAGATGACAGTGCCCACAATGTCGGCCTTGTCGCCAAAGGCGCTGCCCAGGGCCAGGCCGGGCCCCACCGCGCCGTCCCGGTATTCCGGGGGCACATGGGCCATTTCCTCGCCGCCAATCTGGGCAAAGAACTGGTTGATGTAATGGACAATCCTGATCTTGCTCAAATTCCTTCTCTCCTTTCCTGATGTTCTTCTTTACCGCGCGCTCAGGTAGGCGAAGCCCACCTCGCTGGTGGCGCCGGTGATGGCCTGGATTTCCACCGTGATGGTGCCGTCCTCGTGCTTGTTCTGGTCCCAGCCGCCGGCGATGATGCCCACGTATTCCTCCGTGCCGATGACCCGGTCCATCCGGGGCAGGGTGATTACCTGGTTGGCGTTGCCGCCGGTCACCAGGGCGTCTGCGGATTCATGGGCGTCCGCCAGGGACTGGGAGGCGCCGTCCTGGCCGGCGTATTCGTCGGTGATTACCACGGTCTTGATGCCGCGGTCGGTGATCTTGCGGCAGTTCATCATCAGGTCGGTGTCGGGGTTGCCGAAGCCTTCTTCAGAGATGATGACGCCGTCCAGCCCCAGGAAGCCGCACAGCTTGGCCGTCCAGTCCGAGGAGCGCACCTTGTCTGCCAGGTAGACGTTTTCATTGGTGATGATCATGGCGGCAAAGTTCAGGTCCTTGCCGTGGCGGGCATACAAGTCGTGCACGATGGGGTTGTTCTGGTGCACATAGGTGGGGTTCTTGTCGCAGGCGGACACGCAGTTGCCGGAGATGATGGCCCCGTCCATGACCTCGGTGGGGGACATGATGGTGGGCAGGATCTTCTTGGCATCCACGCCATAGACATAGGTGTCGTGGAGCAGGCCCTGGCTTTGCAGCATCTGCACATAGCCCACCCGGGGCAGGTCCGGGTATTTTTTCAGGCCGTCCATGAAGGGCAGGGATTCAAACACCTCCACCGTCTCAGGCACCAGGTCCCGGGCCAGTTCGCCCAGGTACACTGCGGTTTTGAGGCCCGCTTCCCGCACGGCATGCTCATGCTCGTGGGAGCCCAGGCCCTTTCTGGGGGTGATTACCAGCACCAGGTTGTTGGTCTGGGAGAAAGGGGTGTATTTGGCGCCGATGCCGGACATGTCCAGGATGCCTTCCTGGAAGCCCACGATCCGGCCGGTGGTGACCACGGCCGCACCCTTTAATACATGGGTCCTGCCGCTGCCCACCGTGTCCACGGGGGAGATGACGCCGGGGAACATGCCGCCGGGGCCTTCCACCTTCACCCGGGGCTCGATGACGTCCTTCACCGGGGTGATGCGGACGGATTCACCGGGCCTGGCGATGTCCACCTTGACGCTGACGATGCGCTCATCCTTCAGGATCAGGGCTTCCACCGTCTTGCTGTCCACGGTGAGCACGCCGTTTTCCACCTTGGACACGTCGCCGAACTGGATGTCGGTGATGGGGATGTAACCTAGTTCTAACCTCAAACCAAACTCCTCCTTTTTGAAATGGTAATAATCAATCGCCTGTCAAAGACGGGTTGGCGCAGGGGGATCAAGGGGGCTTACCGCCGGATGCTTCAGGGCCTCAAATGTTTGCTGCCCCGGCATAAAGCTGTCCAGTGCGGACAAGATCAGGGTGAAGTCCACCAGCTGCAGGTCGGCTTTGGCGTTGCTGTCGATGGGTTTTTTGATGTTGGCAAAGCGCTCCACAGTCTGGATGCTGTGCTCGATGATGTTCAGGGAAGAAAGGCACAGGCCGGCTTCGGGCTGGTCTGTGATGCCGATGGATTTGTAGAGGGTTTCGTTGGGTTTGACGCTGCCGGACAGGGGATGGGTGAGGAGGCGGTGCCCCAGATGCACAAAATCACGAACGATGCACATCAGTTCGTGAAGGGACACGTCGCGGTAGTCCACCGCGCAGACGGCCTGGCTGCTCAAATGCCCATGCACCATGGGGTTGTTGGTCAGCACCTTCACCTCTGTTGCCCTTCCTTTCACACACTTAATCCAGGTACCTGAACCTCTGTGTAAAACCTGAAAGATTCTCGCGGCTGGCCGCGATTGCTTCGCCGGTGACTGTGCTCTCCAGAGTGCTGTCCCGTTTTCAGTCCTGTTTCCTGAGATCTTCATGCCCGTCCGGTACGAGGGGCACTTATTCCTTCGGCCGCGGCTGCCCGCGCTCTCCTGAAAACGATCATCCAGACCGTATGCAGTTCATACAAAGTATACGCTATGTGCTACAAAGTTTCAAGCCTGAAAACAGGTTTTCCTGCCAATTTTCAGCCGGGCAGCACCCGGGCTTCAGCCGGCGCCCTGGGCGCCTGTTTTCAGCATGCTCTCCAGGATCATGTGGTCGGTTTCCCGCATGCCCTCCCGGGCGATCCGGGCCACCTCCCGGATGGTCTGGTTGATGTCCCCGGTGTTCAGGCCCTGGCCTGTTTTCAGGCTGCGGCCGTTTTTCGCCATGTCCAGGGCCAGGAGGGAGCAGTCCAGGGCAACGGCAATCTTGCTGGCGCAGGAGGCCTTGGCCCCGTCGCAGAAGATGCCCCCGGCGGTCAGCAGGGAGGTGCTGATCACCTGCTCCATCTGGGCCAGGTCCAGCCCCTGAAGGAAGGCCAGCCCGGCGCCGGCAGCGGCAGCTGCGCTGACCACGCCGCAAAAGGCGGACAGCTTGCCCACCAGGGCCTTCATCTGGATGGCCAGCAGGTTGGACCATACCAGCCCCCGGCGCAGCGCTTCCTGGCTCATGTTTTTTTCTGTGGCATAGACGATCAGGGGCAGGGAGGCGGTGATGCCCTGGTTGCCGGAGCCGGAATTGATCACCACCGGCAGGGTACAGCCGGCCATCCGGGCATCGGAGCCTGCGGCGGCATAGGCCCGGATGCGCTCTCTTAAGGAATCCGGGGCTGCGTCCATCAGGGTGCGGCCCACCATGGCGCCGTAGCTGTTTTCCAGCCCTTCCTCCGCGATGCGCAGGTTATAGTCAATCTGACGGTCAATCAGGTCCACCAGGTCCTGGTGGCTGCCAAAATCAAGGGATTCCACAAAATGCAGGATCTCTGCCACATCGATGCCGGTTTCCTGGGCCTCCTCAGCAGGCGCCTCCGGGGCTGCCGCAACCGGCAGGCTGCGGCCGTTTTTCATCAGGGACACAAACCGGGCGTGTCCCCCTTCAATGACAGCCTCTGCCCAGTCCTCCCCGGAGGTGAGGCGGGCCCTGATGTACAGGCTGTCCACCCCCCTGGCGTGGTGAACCCTAACCCGGCCTGCTGCCACAAAATCCCGGGCCTGCGCAAGCGCCTGTTCATCAATGGGCCGGAGCACCTCCAGCATCAGGGCCGGGTCGCCGCCAAAGCAGCCCGCGGCAGCTGCTGCCGCCATGCCGCACATCCCGCCGGTGCCCGGCACGGTGACGCTCTGGGCGTTTTTGATGATGTTGCCGCTGCAGTACAGGTCGATGCTTTCCGGCGCCCGGCCCAGCAATTCCCGGGCCTTGGCCACGCACAGCGCAATGGCAATGGGCTCGGTACAGCCCATGGCGGGCACCAGCTCTTCCTTCAGTATCCGGGCATAATCCTTCATGAAAAACTCCTGCACATGTATTGCTCATCCAGCCTGGCAGCACAGGCGCCAGAACCACGGGTATAGAATACCACAGATTGTACTTTTTATGTACAGGATTTTTCCCGGACTTGTTACAGTTTGGTGAATAAAGGCAACAGACAGGCCCGGACTATGGTATAATTCAGAAAACCTGTTTGGGAGGCGGCGCACGTGTTTGGAAAACTGATGAACAACTACTACTACGGCAAGAGCGGCAAGGGGGACTACAAGCGGGACGACCTGCCCCGCAACCGCTGGCAGCTCTTCTGGGAGATGCTCCGCATCCGCCTCTCCGGCTTGTTCCGCCTGAACCTCATGACCGCCATCGCCTTCCTGCCGCTGATTTACGTGCTGGTGGTGATGGTCAACGCGCTGTTCTCCCACCTGGTGGGGCTGTCGGAGGTGGTGGCCGACCCCGAGCAGGCAGCCCTGGCCGCGGAAGTCATCAAGGAAAGCCCCAACCAGATTTACAGCATCCTGTTTTCAGCCCTGGTGATGGCCATCCCTGCCATCGCCATCACCGGACCTGTCCAGGCCGGCATGGCCTACATCACCCGCAACTGGGCCCGGGACGAGCACGCCTTCATCTGGGCGGATTTCAAGGACGCCGTGAAAGAAAACTGGAAGCAGGCCCTGGGGGTGTCTGTGATCACCGGCCTGGCGCCCATCATCATGCTGGTGTGCTGGCAGTTTTACGGCGGCATGGCGCAAACCAGCTCCATGCTGTATGTGGTGCCCCAGGTGCTCACCATGGCCCTGGGCATCATCTGGATGATGTCCCTGGTGTTCATGTACCCCATGATGGTCACCTACAAGATGAACCTGCGCACCGTGATCCGCAATTCCCTGCTCCTCACCATCGGCCGCCTGCCCCAGACGGCCGGGGTGCGTCTGGTGATGCTGGTGCCCACCCTGATTGCCGTGCTGGTGGCCTTTTATACCCCCTACATGATGTATGCCCTCATGGCCCTGGCAGGCTACTACATCCTGCTGGGCAACGCCCTGGCCCGCTTCGTCCAGGCCTCCTTCACCAACGCCACCTTCGACCGCTTCATCAACCCCAGAATCGCCGGGGTGGAGGTGAACCGCGGCCTGTCTTCTGATGAGGACCTTGACGACGAGGAGGAAGAGGACATCCATCAGGCGGAGCACCTTCAGTAGGCATGTACGCAGATTTCGCCCTGGTATACGACCGTCTTATGGCGGAGGTGGACTACGCCGCCTGGGCCCGGCACTACCGGGATTTGCTGGCGGCAAACGGCGTCACGGAGGGCGCCTTTGTGCTGGAGGCCGCCTGCGGCACCGGCAGCCTCACCATCCCCCTGGCGCAGCATTTCCGCCTCCTGCCCAGCGACCTTTCCGAGGACATGCTTTCCGTCGCCGCCGCCAAGGCCAGGGCTGCAGGGCTGTCCCTGCGGTTTTTGCGCCAGGACATGCGGGCCCTGTCTGCCCACAAACTAGCAGATGCCCTCATCTGCGGCTGCGACGGGGTGAACTACCTGCTGGATGACCAGGCGCTGCGGGACTTTTTCCACAGCGCCCACCGGGTGCTGAAGCCCGGCGGCGTCCTGGCCTTTGACCTGTCCAGCCGGGACAAATTGAGCCGGGTGCTGGGCAGCGGGCCCCAGGTGCTGCGGGAAACGGACATCTGCTACATCTGGGAAAACGCCTGGGAGGAGGAGGGCAGCCTGCTTCACATGTCCCTGGCCATCTTCCTGCGGGAACAAGACGGGCGCTATGTCCGCATCAACGAGGAGCAGACCCAGCGGGCCTACACGGAGGAGGAGCTGCGAAGCGCCCTTCAGGAAGAAGGCTTCACTAAAATCAACTGCTACGGCAACTACACCACACGCAAGCCCGCGCACAATGCCCAACGGCTTCACATCACAGCCATCAAGGAATGAAAGAAGAACCATGACCACACCACTGATTTATCCGGACAAAGACAGCCTGCTGCGCCTGATGCTGCGCGGCGGCGAGGTGCGGGTGCTGATGGCCCGCACCACCCGCATGGCCCAGGAAGCGGCCGACATCCACCAGGCCAGCGACACCGCGGCGGCTGCCATGGGCAGGGTGCTGCCGGTATGCGCCATGATGGGCGGCCTCATCAAGGAGGAAGAGGGGCGCCTCACTGTCAGCATCGCTGGGAACGGGGCCGGTGGCCGCATCACCTGCGGCGTGCAGCACAACCGCCTGAAGATTGCGGTGGCCAACCCCCAGGCCGAGCTGCCCAAAACCCCGGACGGCCGCCCTGACGTGGCGGGCTTCATCGGCCGGGAAGGCCAGATTGTGGTGGTGAAGGACTTCAAGGGCGGCGAGCCTTTTTCCTCCATCGCCCACCTGGTGTCCGGCGAACTGGGGGAGGACTTCGCCCATTATTTCACCGTGTCCGAACAGGTGCCCTCCCTGGTGTCCCTGGGCTGCCTCAACCAGGATGGGGTGGTCCTGTCCTCCGGCGGCATTCTGATCCAGGCCATGCCCGGCTGCTCAGACAGCACCATCACGGACCTGGAAAACCGCATCCCTTTTTATGCCAACATCAGCCGGGAGATTTATGACCGGGGCCTGATGCAGCTGGCCAGCGCCTGGTTTTCTGATTTTGAGCCCGAGTTTCTGGGGGAGGAGCCCCTGCTGCTCCGCTGCGACTGCAGCCGGGACAAGATGCGCAGGGCGCTGGCTGCCCTGGGGCGGGAGGATTTGCAGGAGATGGCGGACCAGGAGGAGCCGGTGGAGATCACCTGCCATTTCTGCAGGAAGGAGCGCAGCTTCCCCCGGGAGGAAATCCGCGCCCTGTTGGAGGAGAACCAGCCGTGAATTTCATCGATTTTGACCAGCACTTCATGGATTTTATGCACGCCTGGCTGGAAGAGCACCAGGACGAGTTGATGAACATCGCCCAGGTGGAGCAGATGATGCCCCAGCTGTATGAGCTGTTTGCTGACAGCCCCATGCCCTGGCTGGACATGAAAAGCCCCCGGGCCTATTTTGAGGGCATCACCAGCCCCGCCCAGCTGCTTCAGATGATGCTGGGCTACCTGCAGTCCGGGGTTCCCCTGCCGGACCTGCTTTTGATGCGGATGGTGGAGATGGGGGAGCCCATGGAGCAGCCCCTTTTGGACCTGCTCTTCAGCGAACAGGCCCAGCAGGAGGCCCGGATGCTGTGCGTGCGCCTGCTGATAGACATCGGCTGCCACCGGCCCATGCAGGCCTACATCGCCTGGCAGAGCAACCGGGAGGACCGGGACGACCTGGCAGATTTTGCCCTGGAAGCCCTGGAGGAGATGGGGGAGGCCGCCGTCCCCGCCATGCTGGACGCCCTGGAGGAGGCCAACAACTGGGGGCGGGAAGCGCTGCTCTCCGTCCTGAGCCGCTACCCCGGCCACCCGGCAGTGTTCACCAACCTGATGCGCCTCTTTGACGCCCTGCCCGAGCGCCAGGCCATCCTGGCCGCCTACCTGGGCCGCCTGGGGGACGACCGGGCCCTGCCCGCCCTGCTGGAGCGGGCCAACGAAGACGGCCTGTCCTACCTGGACTTCATCGAGCTGCGCAGCGCCATCGAGGCCCTGGGCGGCGACGCCCCGGAGCGCAGCTTCGACGCGGACCCGGAATACGACGCCCTGATGGGGCTCAACTGACGCCATGATCTGCAAATCCTGCCAACAGGAATCCAACACCGCCTCCCGCATCTGCCCCTTCTGCGGGCAGTACATGGGGGCGGAGCCGGACCCCGTCCTGCCGGAGGAGGCCTTTGCTGCGCCTGACCTGATGGACACCCGGCCCCGGGTCTATACCCGGGGGGCAGGGGGCAAACGGGTGCTGAAGAAAACCCGGAGGAAGCGCCAGAAGAGAAGGCGGCGGCCCTCCAAAACCAACACCTACCAGAGCGCCATGGTGAACTGGATGAAGGTGATGGTGGTGGTGCTGTCCCTGGTGTTCGCCGCCGGGGTGGGCGCCCTGGTCTGGCTGCAGGTCACTCCCTCGGGCCAGTTGACCAAGGCCCGGATGGGGCGCTCCTCTACCTCAGACGCCTACTGGGCCCTGGGCACAGAGCTGCTGGACCAGGGCTACATCAACCGCTCCATCACTACCTATTTGAAGGCCGAGGAGCTGGAGCCCGACCGCAAGGACCTGGATGAAAAGCTGCTGCTGCTGGCGGAGGCCTATGAGGCGGCCAACCAGGTGCCCCTGGCGGAGGAGGTCTACAAGCGGATCTATAAGGAATTAAGCCCCGCCAAGCCCGCCGCCTACCGCCTGGCCATCAACATCATGCTGGACCAGAACCGCCAGTTTGAAGCCGTCAGCCTGCTGCAGACCGCCTATGAAAAAACCGGGGATGAAGGCTTCTTCAACCAGCGCTCCCAGCTGATGCCCCAGCCCCCCAAGGCGTCTTTGCCTTCAGGCAAGCACATGTACGACAAATTTGTGCAGTTCATCTCCACCCAGGACTATGACATCTACTACACCACCGGGGAGGGGCTGCTGCCGGAAACCGGCACAAAATATACCGGCAGGATTCACCTGACGGAGGGCACCTACAACTTCCGGGCGGTCTGTGTGTCCAGCGAATTGGTCAGCGACGAGATGTCCATCCGCTACACCATCACCCTGCCCACCCCCATGGCCCCCAAAACCAACATGCTGTCCAAGACCTATGAGCGCCAGATCAAGGTGTCCCTGCGCATCGTGGATGAGGAGGACAAGGACGTCACCCTCTACTACACCATCGACGGCACCAAGCCGGGCCTGGATTCCCCCCGCTATACCGGCGACCCCATCCTGATTCCCCCGGGCCGCAGCCTGCTACGGGCGGTGGCGGTGAACAAATACGGCAAGATGTCCAGCGAGCTGATGCAGGAGTTCAAGGTCAACAGGCCCTGGAAGCCCTATTTCCGGGCAGAGAACGACCAGTTTTCCGGCTTCTCCCTGAACAAGACCACCAGGGACGCCTTCATCTCCCAGTTTGGCCAGCCCGACAAGGAGGAGGCCCTGGAGAACGAACCGGTGAAGGGCGCGGCCACAAGGGCCAGCTACCCCTGGGGTGAGGCCCGCTTCTACCAGGCAGAGGAAGGCCTGCTGCTGTATTACATCAACACCAGCCTGGGCAGCCTCAAGGGCCCCCGGAACACCGCGGTGGGCATGGCCATTAAAGATGTTACGGACAAGTTCCGGGACATGGGGCAATTGCCCAACGACCGGGGGGACCGGGGCATTTACTACGACATCAAGGAAGGCTATGCCCGCTACCGGGTGGCCTCCGACGATCCCTTGACCGGCACCCTGGAATACGTCTATGTGGGCAGCGAGGAGGCCAGCACCACCATTTTGCGCTACGACATCGTGGACGGCAGGGTTGCCGGCATCCTGATGTCCTTCCTGGGCCACCGCCAGAGCATGGTGGAATAAGGCCGTCCATTACACGCAAGAGGTTTCACAATGAGAGAGATCAAATCCCCCAGAAAGCCGTTCATCTACTACTATGTCATTGCCATGGTCATCATCATGCTGCTCAACGCCTTTATTTTCCCCAGGCTGCTACAGCCCAAGGTGAAGGAGGTGCCCTACAACGAGTTCCTCACCATGCTGGAACAGGGGCAGGTGAAAGAGGTCAGCCGGGACGATGTCCAGATCATGTTTGCGGACAAGTCCGAGCCGCCCCAGCTGTACAAGACCGGCCCCATGGAGGACCCTGGCCTGACAGACAGGCTGCGGGAGGCGGGCATCACCTTCTACACGCCCATTGTGGAGCCCGCGTCGCCCCTGATGTCCTTCCTGATGACCTGGCTGTTGCCCATCGGCTTTTTCCTGCTGATCGGCCGCCTGTTCAGCAACCGCCTCCAGAAAATGGGGGGGATGAACGCCATGCAGCTGGGCAAGAGCAACGCCAAGATCTACATCGAGTCTGAAACCGGCACCACCTTTGACGACGTGGCCGGCCAGGAGGAAGCCAAGGAAGCCCTGTACGAGGTGGTGGACTTCCTCCACAACCCCAAGAAATACACCGAGGTGGGGGCCATCATGCCCAAGGGCGTCCTGCTGGTGGGCCCTCCCGGAACGGGCAAAACCCTGCTGGCCAAGGCCGTGGCCGGGGAGGCCAAGGTGCCCTTCTTCTCCATCTCCGGCAGTGAGTTTGTGGAAATGTTTGTGGGCATGGGGGCCGCCAAGGTGCGGGACCTGTTCAAGCAGGCCAACGAAAAAGCCCCCTGCATCGTCTTCATCGACGAGATTGACACCATCGGCAAGCGCCGGGAAGCGGGGGCCGGCTTTGGCGGCAACGACGAGCGGGAGCAGACCTTGAACCAGCTGCTCAGCGAGATGGACGGCTTTGACGGCAGCAAGGGGGTCATGCTCCTGGCGGCCACCAACCGGCCGGAGATCCTGGACCCTGCCCTCACCCGGCCCGGGCGCTTTGACCGCCGCATCCCGGTGGAGCTGCCGGACCTGCCCGGCCGCGTGGCCATCCTGAAGGTCCATGCCAAGAAGGTGAAGCTGGCCCCGGATGTGGACCTGGAGCGGGCCGCCCGTGCGGCAGCCGGCGCCTCCGGCGCGGACCTGGCCAACCTCATCAACGAGGCCGCCCTCCGTGCGGTGCGCCACAGCCGCAAGACCGTCACCCAGGAAGACCTGGAGGAGAGCATCGACGTCATCGTGGCCGGCTACCAGAAGAAGGACCGGGTGATGAGCGACAAGGAAAAGAAGATCGTCGCCTACCACGAGGTGGGCCACGCCATGGTGGCAGCCCTGCAAACCCATTCCGCCCCGGTGCACAAGATCACCATCATCCCCCGCACCTCCGGCGCCCTGGGCTTCACCATGCAGGTGGAGGAGGAGGAGCGCTACCTGATGAGCAAGGAGGACATCGAAAACAAGATTGCCACCTTGACCGGCGGCCGTGCAGCGGAGGAATTGGTCTTCAACTCCATCACCACCGGCGCCGCCAACGACATCGAGCAGGCCACCAAATTGGCCCGGGCCATGGTGACCCGCTTTGGCATGGTGCCGGAGTTTGGCATGGTGGCCTTTGACCAGCAGCAGAACCAGTACCTGGGCGGCGGCTTCACCACCAACTGCTCCAGCGAAACCCAGGGCAAGATTGACGCCCTGACGGTGCAGATCGTGAA
>DAITOE010000028.1:0-13148 GCA_036834245.1 Clostridia bacterium
GGGGATGAGGGCCTCAACGCCTCCCTCACCTGGTCCATGTACACCCTGCTGGCTTCCGCCGGCAAGGACGGCATCGGCAACATCGCCTCCAAGGGCCTGTCCGGGGAGGGCTATGAGGGCCATTATTTCTGGGACACCGAGATTTACATGTTCCCCTTCTTCCTGCTGACCAGCCCGGACCTGGCCAGACAGCTGCTCTTGAGCCGCGCGGCCATGCTGGATGCCGCCTTTGAGCACGCCCGGGAGATGGGGCATGAAAAAGGCGCCCTGTACGCCTGGCGCACCATCACCGGCAGCGAGTGCTCGGCCTATTTCCCCTCCGGCTCCGCCCAGTACCACATCAACGGGGCCATCGCCCGGGCCTTCCTCACTTACTGGCAGGCCACCGGGGACCTGGACTTCATGGCGGAGACCGGCGCCCGGGTGCTGATTGAGACTGCCCGGTTGTGGATGGATGCGGGGCATTTTTACAAGGACCAGTTCCGCATCGACAGCGTGACCGGGCCGGATGAATACAGCTGCGTGGTGAACAACAACTACTACACCAACCGCTCCGCCCAGGACCACCTGCAGGGCACGGCCGCCCTCTTCAGGGCCCTGGAGCAGGCAGGCAAACAGGGAACAGTCCAGAAACAAACCGGCATTACCCAGGAGGAGCTGGCAGGCTTTGAGCGGGCCGCCCGGGCCATGTACCTGCCCTATGACGAGGGCCTGGGCATCTCCGCCCAGGATGACGCCTTCCTCACCAAGGCCCGGATGGAACTGGGCAGCATTCCTGAGGACCGCTTCCCCCTGCTGCTGCACTACCACCCCCTGTACCTCTACCGCCACCAGGTGTGCAAGCAGGCGGACACGGTGCTGGCCCATTTCCTGTATGAGGAAGGGGTCCATGAGGACGTCATCCGCCGCAGCTATGACTACTACGAGGCCATCACCACCCATGATTCCTCGCTGTCGGAGTGCATGTTCTCCATGATGGCGGCCCGCACCGGGCAGACGGAAAAGGCCTTTGCCTATTACAGGGCCAGCGCCGTATTGGACCTGGAGGACACCCACGGCAACACCGCAGACGGCATCCACGCCGCCAACATGGGCGGCTGCTGGATGGGCATCGTGTTTGGCTTTGGCGGCCTGCGGCTACACCGGGAGGGGCTGGTGTTCCGCCCCTGCCTGCCGGAGGAGCTGGATGGCTATTCCTTCACCATGACCTACCAGGGCAGCCGCTTCCGGGTGGATGTGAACCGGGAGGACATCCATTTTGCCCTCCTGGACGGCCCGGGCCTGGACATCCAGGTGTATGACCGGCAGCTGCGCCTCACAGACGCCCTGAACCTGCCGCTTCACGGGTAAGTTGTACAGGAATACCCAGAAAAGGACGGACCCATGAAAGCAAACGGCAACAACCTGAACAAGACCCAGGCCCTCACCTTCACCATCTTCGGCGGCACCGGGGACCTCACCCACCGCAAGCTCCTCCCCGCCCTGTACCACCTGGTGGAGGAGGACCAATTACCCTGGGAGGCCTGCTTCATCGCCATCGGGCGGCGCAAGCTGAGCCCGGAGGAATACAAGGCCCAGGCCCGGGAGAGCATCGCTGCCCACTCCAGAACCGGGGTCAGGGAGGAAGCCCTGCAAAACTTCCTAAGCCGGCTCCACTACCACCAGATGGAGTTCATCTCGGAGCCGGACAGCTACCAGGGCTTCAAGGACAGCCTGGAAGAAATTGAAGGCGGCTTCACCAAGCCCCCTGTCCGGCTGTTTTTCCTGGCGGTGGCGCCGGAGCACTT
The DNA here is from genome assembly GCA_036834245.1 of Clostridia bacterium. Taxonomy (GTDB): domain Bacteria; phylum Bacillota; class Clostridia; order Christensenellales; family Aristaeellaceae; genus UBA6115. The sequence continues at coordinate 1,788 of DAITOE010000028.1, forward strand.
CAGCCCCATCGTCAGCCACCTGCACGGGCAGCAGCTGGTGCAAAAGGGCAACCCTCAGCACCGGGTGATGATTGAAAAACCCTTCGGCTCCGACCTGAAAAGCGCCCGGGTGCTCAACGAGATGCTGTCCAAAGCCCTGGAAGAACGCCAGGTCTACCGCATTGACCACTACCTGGGCAAGGAGATGATCCGGAACATCTTGGCCCTGCGCTTTGGCAACTCCCTCTTTGAGCCCCTGTGGAACCACCACTATATCGACAACATCCAGATCACCGCAGCTGAGGAAATCGGGGTGGAAGGCCGGGGCAGCTATTATGAGCGGGCGGGGATTTTGAAGGACATGCTGCAAAACCACCTGCTGCAGATGCTGGCCCTCATCACCATGGAGCCCCCGGCGGACCTGATGCCGGAGTCCATCAGGGACGAGAAGGTGAAGGCCTTGCGGGCCCTGCGCCACTACGAGCCGGAAGGCGCCTGCGACGGCATCGCCCTGGGGCAGTACGGCAGCGGCACCGTGGCCGGGAAACAGGTGCCGGGCTACCGGGAAGAGGAGGAGGTGGACCCCCAGTCCCTCACCCCCACCTACATCGCCCTGCGGGCCAGCGTGGAGAACTTCCGCTTTGGCGGGGTGCCCATCTACATCCGGGCCGGGAAGCGGCTCAACCGGCGCCGCACCCAGATCGTGATCGAGTTCAAGCGCCTGCCGGGCATCAACTACTATGAGGAGTTCAAGACCCAGCCTCCCAACCTGCTGGTGATCTCCGTGCAGCCCAACGAGGGCATGTATTTCCAAATCAACGCCAAGCGCCCAGGCACCGAGTTTGTGGTGGAGCAGGTGGAGATGAACTACGCCCAGAGCGCCAGCTTCGGCGGCAATGTGCCGGAGGCCTATGAGCAGCTGATCCTGGAGGCCTTCCGGGCCAATTCCTCCCTGTTTACCCGCTGGGACGAGCTGGAGCAATCCTGGATGTTTGTGGAAAGCGTGGAGGCCATGTGCGTGCCGCCCGCCCGGGCCTATCCCAATTACGAGGCGGGCTCCGTGGGGCCGGAGCGGGCCCATCGGATGCTGAGGGAAGACGGCCGCCATTGGCACGAGATTGAACTGAAGCCCACAGAAAGGAAAGCTGAATGATCATCCATGACATCTCTATGCCCATTTATGAAGGGATGCCCGTCTACCGGGGGCGGGCAGAGAAACAGCCCCGGCACCTGCTGGACAAACAGATGCCGGAGGACAGCATCAACGAGACCTCCATCCACATGAACTTGCACACCGGCACCCACCTGGACACCCCCCGCCACATGATGGAAACGGGCTGGACCATGGAGGACATGCCCCTTCACAAGCTGATAACCCGGTGCAAGCTCTTTGACCTGACCTGGGTGGAGGACGCCATCACCCGGGAGGACCTGTCCGGCCTTCCCATCCAGGCGGATGATTTTGTGCTGCTGAAGACCCAGAACTCCTTGGGCCGGGTGGGGGATGCGGATTTCGTGTACATCCGCCAGGACGCCGCCCGCTACCTGGCAGAGAAGGGCATCAAGGGCATCGGCATCGACGCCCTGGGGGTGGAGCGGGACCAGCCCGGGCACCCCACCCATTTGGCCTTTTTGGAGCGGGACATCATCATCCTGGAAGGCCTGGCCCTGAAGGATGTACAGCCCGGCGACTACCTGCTCATCGCCCTGCCCCTGCCCATCCGCCATGCCGAAGGCGCCCCGGCCCGGGCCGTCCTGCTGGAGGATTTGTCCCTCCTGTCCTAAAATTTGTTGATTTCCGTGATTGACCGGCGAAGTTTTTGACTGCGCCGGTTTTTTTCTCTTGACAAACGCCTCAGGATAGGGAATATTATAGGTAATATTAAACGATTACTTATCCCGGAAAACACCCGGAACAACGGCGGCTGAGCGATTCCTGCCGGATTCCCCATCAAAGGGCCTTGTTTTCCGGAACCGGATTTCCAGGCGCATGGTTTGGCAAATTTGAGAATGACACCCCGCCATCGGGCAGCTTCCCCGGCACAGGAAAGGAGGATGATCAGGATGATGCGACTGCGCAGGCGCGCCCCGGGCCTTGTCGTGACCCTGCTGTTGCTCCTTGCCCTCATCCTGTGGGTAAGCCTGTCCAGCCGGGGCGGCAATTTTGAAGACAAATACCGCGGCATGGACATGGACCAGGCCCATGGCGGCATCGGCCGGGACAACACCTATGCCCTGTACCTGAAACAGCACGAGGGGCAGCCCCCGGGCAGGGACACCATCCCTGTGAACCTGACAGACCACAGCGCCACAGGGGATGCCCACTTGCGCCAGGAGGCGGACGGCAGCCAGGCGCTGTACGCCGGGGAGGGCTCGGACATCCGCTTCCGGGTTTCGGTGCCTGAAGCCGGGATGTACCAGCTGCGCCTGCGCTATCTGACCCTGGCCTCCCGGGGCGTGGACATGGAGCGCAAGCTGTACATCAACGGGGAGATGCCCTTCCTGGGAGCGGACACCCTGGTGTTCACCAGGATGTGGACGGACGCCGCAGCGGTGCGCCGGGACAACCAGGGCAATGAAATCCGCCCGGCCCAGGCGGAGGTCTTCGGCTGGCAGACCGCCGACTTCAAGGACCCTATGGGCTACGAGCGCGCCCCCTACCAGTTTTATTTCAAGGCCGGGGAGAACGAAATCCGCCTGGTGGCCTCCAGCGAACCCATGGTGATGGGGGCTTTCCAGCTAACCCCGATCGATACACCCCTGTCCTATCACGAATATGCAGCACAGCAGGCTTTTGAAGGCCCGGGGCCCGGGGATGTCCTGCTGGACCTGCCCGGGGAGGCCGCCGCCCTGCGCAGCAGCCCCTCCCTGTATGCCCGCTATGACCGCTCCTCCCCCGCGACCCAGCCCCAGGACCTGCACCGGGTGGTGCTCAACTACATCGGCGGGGACCCCTGGCGCATTCCCGGCCAGTGGATTGAGTGGGAGGTGGAGGTGCCGGAGGACGGCTTTTACCAGATCACCATCAAGGGCCGCCAGCGCTACCAACGGGGCGCCAAATCCAGCCGCACCCTGCTGATTGACGGCCAGGTGCCCTTCTCAGAACTGTCCGAAATCCCCTTTGAATTCGGCAATGCCTGGGAGATGAAAACCCTGGCGGACGAGGCCGGCACACCCTATGACATCTACCTGGAAAAGGGCAGGCACAGCCTGCGCCTGGAAGCCACCCTGGGGGGGATGGGCCAGATCCTGACCCAGCTGGACGACAGCGTCTTCCGGCTGAACCAGATGTACCGCAAGATTCTGGTGCTGACCGGGGTGAACCCGGACACCTTCCGGGACTACAACCTGCACCAGGTCTACCCCGAGGTCATCGAGGCCATGGCCCTGGAAAGCAGGCGGCTGTACCTGATTGTGGATGAAACCACCGCCTACACCGGACAGAAGTCCGACAAGATTGCCGCCGCCCAGACCCTGGCCACCCAGCTGGAGGAGTTTGCCCGGGACCCCTACCGCATCACCAGCTCCTTTGTGAACTTCAAGGACAACATCACCGCCCTGGGCACCGCCATGCAGGCCATGGGCGAAATCAAGCTGGACATCGACAGCATCTACCTCCATACCGGCGACAGGCGGCCCGGCACCGGGGCTGAAAACGCCCTGACAGGCCTGTGGCACGAGACCCGGTCCACCGCCATCTCCTATTTTGTGGACTATGACGCCCTGGGGGATGTGTACCAGGATGAGCCCGCCCTTGAGGTCTGGCTGCTGACGGGGCGGGACCAGTCCACGGTGCTCAAAACCATGGTGGATGACACCTTCACCCCGGAGAGCGGCATCAAGGTGAACATCAAGCTGGTGGACCCCACGGCCCTCCTGGGCGCCGTGGTGGCCGGCAACGGCCCGGACCTGGTGGTGTCCACGGACTCCTGGAACCCGGTGAACTACGCCCTGCGCAACGCGGCGGAGGACCTGCGCCAGTTTGCGGATTTTGAGGAGGTCATCGGCCGCTTCCGCCCCAGCGCCTATGCCGCCCTGTCCTGGGACGGCGGGGTGTACGGCCTGCCGGAAACCCAGGTGATTTCCGTCCTCTTTTACCGGCAGGACATCCTGGATGAATTCGGCCTCAAGGTGCCTGACACCTGGGAGGACCTCATCGGCATGCTGCCCACCATCCAGGGCAACAACATGTCCGTGGGCATCCCCTACCCCACCATCGCCGCCCCCAACCAGTCCACCCTCTATGCCCTGATCTACCAAAACGGCGGGCAGATCTATAACGAAGACGCCACCCAGACCCTGCTCAAGGACGAGGCGGCGGTGCAGGCCTTTGATTTCTACACCGCCCTCTACACGGACTACGGCCTGCCCCAGGAGTTTGATTTCTTGAGCCGCTTCCGCTCCGGGGAGATGCCCCTGGGCATCTCGGACTTCACCACCTACAACTTTTTGACGGTGTCCGCCCCTGAAATCCGCGGCCTGTGGGATTTTGCCCTGATTCCGGGCACCCTGCAAAAGGACCAGGCAGGCGGCAGCATGCTGGACCGCTCCGCCCATTCCCAGGGGGCCAGCTGCATGATGGTGAAAAACCCGGACCCCCATGTCAGGGCCCAGGCCTGGGAGTTTATGAAATGGTGGACCGGCAGGGAGGCCCAGGTGCGCTTCGGCCGGGAAATCGAAGCCGTGCTGGGGGCCTCCGCCCGCTACCCCACCGCCAATGTGGAAGCCCTCCGGGAATTGTCCTGGAGCGCCAGGCACCTGGACATCCTGGAAACCGGCATGCAGGATGCCGTGGGTTTTAGGGAGGTGGCCGGCGGCTATTACACCGCCCGGAACATCACCAACGCCGTGCGCAAGGTGATCAACAGCCGGGTGGACCCCCGGGAGACCATCCTGGACTATGCCCGGCTGATTGACAAGGAAATCACCGCCAAGCGCCAGGAATTCGGCCTGCCTGTGCCCCAAGGAGCAAGACCATGAGCATGATGAACAAATACCTGGACTTAAGAAAAAGGAACCTGCAGGACGCCTGGTACCGGGCGAAGCAGATGCGGGTGTGCTACCTGTTCCTGCTGCCCTTCGCCGTGCTGTTTGTCACCTTTTACATCCTGCCCATGATCACCTCCATCCGCTACAGCTTCACCTATTACAACATTTTGGAGCCTGCCCGCTTCATCGGCCTGGCCAACTACATCAACCTGATTTTGCAGGACGATGTCTTCCTGATCTCGGTGAAGAACACCTTTATCATCGCCGTCATCACCGGGCCCATCGGCTATATCCTGTCCTTCATGTTTGCCTGGTTCATCAACGAGCTGCCCCGCTGGATGCGCTCCCTGGCGGTGGTGATCTTCTATGCCCCCAGCATCGCCGGCAACGCCTACTTCATCTTCGGCATCATCTTCCGGGGGGATGTTTACGGCTACCTCAACTCCTTCCTGGTGCGCACCGGCATCATCAACGCCCCCATCCTGTGGCTCACTGACCCCAAGTACATGATGCCGGTGGTGGTGCTGGTGCTCCTGTGGATGAGCATGGGCACAGGCTTCCTGGCCTTTGTGGCAGGTCTGAAGGGCGTGGACCAGGCCCAGTACGAAGCAGGCTATGTGGACGGCGTCAAGAACCGCTGGCAGGAGCTGTACTACATCACCCTGCCCAACATGCGGCCCATGCTGCTGTTTGGCGCGGTGATGTCCATCACCGCCGCATTCTCCGTGGCGGACCAGACCATGGCCCTGTGCGGCTACCCCTCCACGGACTATGCCGCCCACACCGTGGTGACCCACCTGTTTGACTACGGCTACACCCGCTTTGACATGGGCTATGCCTCCGCCATTGCCACACTGCTGTTCATCACCATGATCCTCACCAACAAGGCCATCCAGAGCATGCTGAAAAAGGTGGGCACCTGAGATGAAAACGCAGCGCGCAGCAAAAATCCAATCCATCGCCAACCGGCGCAAGCCCAACCGCTCCCGCTCCGGGGACGCCTTCATCTACCTGATGCTGGGGCTGACTGCCCTCATCATGGTGTACCCCCTGGTCTTTGCCCTGGCGGCGTCCTTAAAGCCCCTGGACGAGCTGTTCCGCTTTCCCCCGCGCTTGCTTCCGGTGAACCCCACCTTTGACAATTTCGCCGACCTGGTGGTGACCATGGGCCAGTCCTGGGTGCCCTTTGGCCGCTACCTCACCAACACCGTGCTCATCACCCTGCTGGGCACCGCCGGCCACCTCTTTGTGGCCTCCATGGCCGCCTTTGTGCTGGCCAAATACAACTTCCCCGGCAGCAAGGCCTTCTTCCGCCTGGTGGTGGTGGCCCTGATGTTCTCCGGCTATGTCACCGGCATCCCCAACTACCTGATGCTGACCCGGCTGGGGCTGGTGGACACCCACTGGGCGGTGATCCTGCCCGCCTTTGCGGCCCCCATCGGCCTGTTTTTGATGAAGCAGTTCATGGAGAGCATCCCCATGGCCCTGCTGGAGTCCGCCAAGGTGGACGGGGCCAGCGAATGGCGCATCTTCTGGCAGATTGTGATGCCCAATGTGAAGCCCGCCTGGCTCACCCTCATCATCTTTTCCGTCCAGGGCCTGTGGAACGTCAGGGCCCAGACGGTAATCTACTCCGAAGCCAAGAAGACCCTGACCTATGCCCTGCAGCAGATCCAGGCCGGGGGCATCGCCCGCACCGGCCAGGCGGCTGCCGTCACCGTCATTATGATGCTGGTGCCCATCGGCATCTTCATCCTCTCCCAGACCCAGATTCTGGAGACCATGGCCTCTTCAGGCATCAAGGAATAAAGAATGCACAGCAAGCAGCGAAGGACAAGAATCAAAAGGCACCGGGCCCAGGCCGCGGCCCTGGTTGCTCTGTGCCTGCTGATGGCTGTCGCCGCCCTGCCTGCTGCCGCCCAGGTGGGCTATGAATACCAGTATTCCTACACCTTTGACTACTGGGGGGACCTGCGCTATGCCCCGGATGCCTACCGGGTGAAAACCGTGATGAACAGCAGCAGCCTGGGCCTGGACAAGGCCATGCTGGTGCCCGGCAGCCTGTTTGTGAAGGGCGACCGGCTCTATATCGTGGACAGCGGCAACCACCGCATCCTGCAATTGCAGGCCGCCCCCGGCGGCTACCGGATGGAGCGGGTCATCGACCACTATATCGAAGCCGGCGAACAGCGCCCCTTTGCCAGCCCCGGGGACATCTTCGTCACTGAAGAAGGGGATTTCTTCATCTGCGACACCAACAACCAGCAGGTGGTGAAGCTGGACGGGGATTTGAACCTCCTCCTCCGCCTCACCAAGCCCACCGACGAGACCTTTGACCAGAGCCTGGCCTTCCTGCCCACCCGGGTGGTGGCCGATGTCACCGGGCGGGCCTTTGTGCTGGTGCGCAACATGAACAAGGGCCTGGCCAAATTTGAAAACGACGGCGAATTCACCGGCTTCATCGGCGCCATGCCCGTCAGCTATTCCATCACCGACCAGATCTGGCGGCTGCTGTCCACCAGGCAGCAGCGGGAGCAGCAGGCCTCCTTTGTGCCCACGGAGTTTGACAACGTCTATATCGACCGCAAGGGCTTCATCTATTCGGTGACCACCACCTTCCAGGAGTATGACCTGATCTGGGACAACGCCCGGCCCATCCGCAAGCTCAACGCCATTGGCGCTGACATCCTGGTGAAAAACGGCGAGTTTCCCCCCATCGGCGAGCTGTTCTGGGGCACCGCCGCCGGCTACAGCGGGCCTTCAAAGTTTTCGGATATCACCGTCCTTGACAACGAGGTCTATGTGGCCCTGGACAAAACCCGGGGGCGGCTGTTTGCCTATGACGACCAGGGGCGCAACCTGTGGGCCTTTGGCGGCTCCGGCAACATGGCGGGCTTCTTCCGCAGCGCCGTGTCCATTGAGCACAGCGGCTATGACCTGATGGTGCTGGACAGCGTGGAAGGCTCCGTCACCATCTTTGAGCCCACGGAATACGGGCAGTTGATCTACACCGCCACGGAGCAATACCAACGGGGCGAATACCGGGAAAGCGCCGACACCTGGCAGCGGGTGCTGCAGCTGAACGGCAACTATGAACTGGCCTACATCGGCGTGGGCCGGGCCCTGCTGCGGGAGGAAAACTACAAGGAGGCCATGCGCTATTTCAAATTGGCCAACGACGAGGTGAACTACTCCAAGGCCTTCCAGGAGCAGCGCAAGATCTGGGTGGAGGAGAACATCGGCTGGATCTTTGTAGCCCTGGCCCTGGCCCTGGCAGTGCCCCTGATGGCAGGGCGCATCCGGAAAATCAGAAAGGAGCTGGCTGAACTGTGAGTGAACTGCTGCGCACGTCCTTTCTAACCAGGATCCGCTCCCGGGCCTTCTGGCAGGAGTTTTTCAGCAGCCTGCGCTTTGCCCTGCATGTGATTGTGCACCCCTTTGACGGCTTCTGGGACTTAACCAGGGAGCGAAGGGGCAGCATGGCGGCCGCCAACTTCATCGTCTTCATGGCCATTTTCACCCGCATCCTGCGGCTGCAGTACACCTCCTTCCTGTTCATCCGGGTGTACTGGGCCCGGGTGAACGTGTTCACCGAGTTTTTGACCATCCTGCTGCCCCTCCTCATCTGGTGCGTGGCCAACTGGAGCCTCACCACCCTGTTTGAGGGCAAGGGGCGCATGAAGGACATCTACATGGGCACCGCCTATGCCCTCACCCCCTATGTGCTCATCCAGCTGCCGCTGATTGTGCTGAGCAACATGGTCACCATCGAGGAGGGCGCCTTTTACACGGTGATGTCCAACATCTCCCTGCTCTGGTGCGGGCTACTCATCGTGGTGGCCATGATGATGATCCATGACTACAGCCTGGGCAAGACCGTGGCCTTCATGGTGATGAGCCTGTTTGGCATGCTGGTGATCATCTTTGTGCTGCTGCTGTTCTTCTCCCTGATTTCCGACGGCGTCGCCTACCTGACTTCCCTGTACAAAGAACTGTCCTTCCGCTTGTATTAGGAGGCCCTGTGAAAAAGCGTTCCTACCTGAAACCTGTGCTGAAAGCCGCCTTTGCGCTGCTGGTGATTGCCGGCATCGCCTATTTGGGCTGGGCTTTGTATGGCCAGGCCGGGGACGGGCAGGACACGGGCGAGGTCACCGCCAGTTTCTATAAGGAAGAACCGGGCATCCGCCACATCCTGGAAAATGACCACCTGAAAATGGAGCTGGATGCCGACACCACCCATTTCACCCTCACCAACAAGGAGGACGGCAAAATTTGGCGCGCGGTGCCGGAGGATGCGGCGAAGGACCCCATCGCCCTGGCCGGCAGCAAGAACCTGCTGCAGTCCACCCTGGCCCTCACCTATTCCACCAACAACGGCGTGCGCACCCTGTATGACAATTTTGAGTACTCCATCAAGAACCAGGTGTATGAGATCACCGCCGATGCGGACCAGATCCGCATCGACTATACCCTGGGGCGCATCACCAGGGCCTATTTCATCCCAGAGGTCATCGCCGTGGAGCGCATGGACGCCTTCATGGCGCAGCTGACCAAGCAGCAAAGCCGCAAGGTGCTGGACAGCTACCGGAAATATGACCCCCAGCGGCTGAAGGAAGCCCAGCTGGCTGAAATGACGGAAAAATACCCCCGGCTTTCAGACGGCGCCATCTACGCCCTCAGGGACAACGTGAAGGACTTTTTGAAAGAGGAGTTTGAGGGCCTGTTTGAGAGCATCGGCTACACCTATGAGGACTACCAGCAGGACCAGGCGGATGCCGGCACCGCCCTGTCCCGGCAGGCAGCCGTCTTCAACGTCAGCGTCATCTACCGCCTTTTGGGGAATGACCTGGTGGTGGAGGTGCCCCTTGACAGCATCCATTACAGCAGCGACTACCTGCCCATCCGGCTGAACATCCTGCCCAATTTCGGCGCAGGGGGCAGGGAGGACACCGGCTTCATGCTGGTGCCCGAGGGGGGCGGCGGCATCATCCGCTTCAACAACGGCAAAATCACCCAGAACGGCTATTTCGCCAATGTCTATGGCTGGGACTATGCCACCTGGCGCAGCGCCGTGGTGCATGAGACCAACGCCCGCTTCCCGGTGTTCGGCGTGGTGAACGGCGGAAGTGCCTTCCTGTGCATGATGGAGGACCAGGCCTCCAACGCCTCCCTGTCCGCCGAGGTGGCCGGCCGGGGCAACAGCTACAACAGCGCCTCCGCCAGCTACAACCTGCTGCATTACGACGCCTTCAACGTGACGGACCGCACCACGGAAACCATCTATATGTACGAGCAGGGGCTGCCGGAGGGCAGCATCACCCAGCGCTACCGCTTCCTGCCCACCACGGACGTGGCGGACCTGGCCGGCGCCTACCGGGACTATCTGACGGACCGCTTCCCGGACCTCACCCCTGTCACGGACCAGGGCCTGCCGGTGTCCGTTGAGATCATCGGCGCCATCGACAAGGTGCAGCAGCGGGGCGGCCTGCCCGTCTCCCTGCCCATCCGCCTCACCAGCTTTCTGGAAGCGGCAGACATCGTGAAGGACCTGGCAGCCGCCACACCGGGCAGCCAGCTGCACGTGCGGCTGTCCGGCGCCTTAAACGGCGGCATCAAGCAGACGGTGCTCAACCGCATCAAGCCGGTGTCCCAGCTGGGCACTGCGGCGGACTTTGAGCGCATGGCGGATGACATCCAGGCCGCAGGCGCGCTGCTGTACATCAACGGCATCACCGCCTTCGCCCTGGACAGCGGCCTGGCAGAAGGCTTTCTGCCCCTCAGGGACGCCGCCCGCTTTACCACAAGGGAAAGCGTGGAATTGTACCAGTATTCCAACGTATGGTACGGCACCCGGGACGGGGACGAAACCTACCACCTGCTCAAGCCCGAATTGTCCCTTGACATGATGGGGAACCTGGCTTCCTTTGCGCAGCAGCGCGGTGCTAACGGCGTGGCCTATGAGGACGTGGGCCTGCTGCTGAGTGCCGACTACAACCCTCGGCAGACCGTGACCCGGGACAAAGTGGCCCAGATGCAGGCGGAGGAAATGCGCAGGACCAGGGACAGCGGGCTGGGCATCATGATCCGGGGCGGGAACCTCTACGCCCTCCCCCAGGCGGACCTGGTCACCGACACGGACTTGCGGGGCGTTCCCTATTTCGTCCTGGATGAAAACGTGCCCTTCCTCCACATGGCCCTCCACGGCCTGACCCACTACACCGGCAAGCCCCTGAACCTGTCGGGTGACTGGGAGGAGGAGTTGCTGCTGTCGGCCCAGCGGGGGGCCGGGCTGGCCTTTGTCTTCATGGCGGAGGAGCCCCTGGTGCTGCACGACACCACGTATTCCGACTATTTCGGCGCCTCCTACCCCCTGTGGGCCCAGCAGGCCAAGGA
>DAITOE010000029.1:0-13135 GCA_036834245.1 Clostridia bacterium
ACCATCCCCCCCATGATGGCGGGGCAGGACATCATCGGCATCGCCCCCACGGGCACCGGCAAGACCATCGCCTTTGGCATCCCCATGCTGGAGTACATCAGCCTCACCGAAACCCGCATCCAGGAGCTGGTGCTGGCCCCCACCCGGGAGCTGGCCATGCAGATCGTGGACGAGCTGTGCCTCCTGGCCCGCTTCATCCCCCAGATCCGCATTGCAGCCCTCTACGGCGGCCAGCCCATGGCCCGGCAGATCACCCAGCTCAAGCGCAAGCCCCAGATCGTGGTGGCCACCCCCGGCCGCCTCCTGGACATGGTGAACCGCGGCCATGTGCGCCTGGACCAGGTGCACACCATGGTGATTGACGAGGCCGACGAGATGCTCAAAATGGGCTTTGTGAAGGACGTCACCAGGATCATCGAGCTGACGCCCCCGAACCGGCAGCTGGTCATGTTCTCCGCCACCACCAACAACGACGTCCTCACCATCTCCTGGAAGTTCCAGCACACCCCGGTGGAGATCACCGTGGAAGCCACCGCTGAAAACCGCCCCCAGATCAAGCAGTACACCATGGTGGTGCCCCGGGAGGGCAAGATGGGGGCCCTGCAATACCTGCTGGACTCCGACGAGTACGACCGCATCATGATCTTCGTCAACACCAAGTTCATGACCCAGCGGGTGGCCGACCGCCTGCAAAAGCAGGGCTACAAGGCCGAGGCGCTGCACGGGGACGTGCGCCAGTCCCAGCGCACCCGCATCATGAACGATTTCAAGTCCGGCCGCTTCCCCATCCTGGTGGCCACCGACGTGGCCGCCCGGGGCATCGATGTGGACGACGTGGAGGCCGTCATCAACTACGACCTCCCCAACGAGAACGAGTACTACCTCCACCGCATCGGCCGCACCGGCCGCGCCCGCAAGCACGGCGTCGCCTTCACCATGATGACTTTCCAGGAGTCCGTCCGCATGGACGAAATCCTCCGCTACATGCAGTCCCAGCCCACCAAGCTCCATTTTGACGAGACCAGGATCCTCAGGCACGAGAACGACAAGGCTTTTTTTGAGCACGTGTAGGACGGGGACGGGGGACCGGAGACGGGGGGACCCTTCTTTTTCTGAAGAAAAAGAAGCAAAAAGACTTTAATCCTTTATCAAAATTCAATGAAATTATAAGAATAGCCACTGGTTTAGGTCAGCGGCTTTTTCTTTGCAATATGCTGATCTGAGAAATTCTAAAGTTCTTAGGGGGTCTGGGGGTATTCTTTCGCTGCATTGTCAAGTGAAATGCAACACTCTCCGGCAAGGGAAACACTCACACGGGGAGCGAAATCCAAGGCGCTTTCGAGGACGATTGTTGAGGGAAGCAATAACATCCTTGAATTGCTTGGCGGTGACGCTTAAGAAATCGCACTTTTTCGGGTAATACTGCCTGAGCAAGCCGTTGGTGTTCTCGTTTAGGCCTCGTTGCCAAGGACTATAAGGATCGGCGAAGTAAATTTTTGTCTCAAGCTTCTTTTCCACGTCTTTGTAGCCAAAGAACTCATTTCCATGGTCAACAGTAAAGGAGCGTTTCAGAGAATCAGGAAAACCTGAAAATGCGTGACACATTGCATCCTTCAAGGTCTCAGCCTTTCTGTTGGGCATAAGAGCAGCTACCAGAAAACCGGATCTTCGATCTACAAAGGTAGCTACAACTCCTTTTCCTGCAGCCCCCCGGACAGTGTCTCCCTCCCAATGACCAAACCATGACCTTTTATCCGCTGATTTGGGACGCTCATGGATGGTTTTGTGGTCGTGGATGCGTCCTCTGGTCTCTTCTGTATGTGGTGAAGGGCCGCGTCCTCCTCTGCGCAGACATCTCTTTGGGATTTTGAGCATCCCTCTATGGATGCTGCGGTAGATGGTAGCGTAACTGACCTGGTGCTTGCTGCCTTCGAACTTCAGTCGTCCGTCAATCTGTTCCGGGGACCAATAATCAAGCAGCTTCTCCTCTACGAGTTCTCTAAGCGCAGGTTCATCTAACCTTCGTTTTCTAACACATCGCTGTCGCCGTTGCCGATACTTTGATTCAGCTTCATGCGCACAGTAAGTGCCGTCTACACTGAGATTACGCCTCAACTCCCGTGAAATGCTGGATCCAGCCCGCCCCAGCATCCGGGCCATGGCCCGGATGCTGATACCTCGGTCGCGAAGAATGAGTATCTTTTCCCGTTCGCTTGGTGTAAAGTGACTGTAAGAGGTGCTCATGGTGATCCTCCTGTTATGGTTGGTTTCGTCACTCACCATTTTACAGGATTATCGCTACTTGGGCACCTCCTTATTGCTAAATGTTGCACTTGCACTGTAAACCTAAGTCAAGAATGCCCCCGGCGTCCTTACTAAACGTCCCAAACGTTCTCCCCGTCCACAGTCCTTCAACCGCTCCAAATACCCGATACAGAAAACCCGGCCAGTCTGTCAAAGCGGCCGGGTTTTGTGCTGTTTTACTATCCTCGCTTGGAACAATCCAATTCCAAAGTTCTTAGGGGGTCTGGGGGCATTCTTTCAAGAATGCCCCCAGCGTCCTAAAACGTCCTCCCCGTCCTCAGTCCTTCAAGCGCTCCGGGTAGCGCACCACCTCGGCGGCGGCGACCCATTCGTCTTCCAGCTTCTGGTAGTTCTCGCTCTGCTTGGTCTGGAGGAGCTCGGCTGACAGGCTGTCCTTCACGTCGTCAAGCTGAGCGGGGCCTTCTTCATAGTCCTTCTCGTAGCGGAGGATGTGGTAGCCGTAGTTGGTGCGGATGGGCTCGGACACGTCGCCCACCTGGCCCAGGGCCATGGCGCCGGCGGTGAAGGCGGGCACGTAGGTGGTGGTGGCGGCGTGGACGGCATAGCCGGTGTCCGGCTGGCCCAGGTCCTCGTTGTGTTCGGTGATGAGGGCTTCAAAATCGGCGCCTTCGGCCCGGGCTGCGGCCAGGATGCCGTCGGTCTTCTCCTGGATCTTGGCGAAGGCGGCGTCCTGCAGGGCGATGAGCTCGGCCTGCTTGCTGTCGTGGGCAGCCTGGGCATCCGCCAGGGCGGCGTAATCGGCCAACTTGGCTTTGAAGGCATCCAGGGCCTGCTGCGCTTCTTCGGTGAGGCTGTCTTTTTTGAGCAGCTCCCGGAAGGCGGCGGTGTCTTCATCGGCCCAGCCGCTGAGTTTCTCGTTCAGGTAGGCCTGGTCGGCGTCCTCCAGGGCATCCTCGGCCTTGAGCAGGCCTTCCATGCGGTTGATTTCCACCCGGGCGCTGTCCAGGGCGCTCTTGAGCGGGCTGAGTTCGCCTTCTTTTTCCGTGATGGCCTGGGTGTCCTCCTCGGCCAGCTTCACCAGGATCTGGCGCACGGCCCGGTAGCCGGCGGGGGTGTAGTAGACGGGCCTGCCGCCGGTGAGGGCGCTGCCGAAGGCGGCGGGGTTGTTCGCGTATTCTTCCTTGGCGGCCGCCACTTTCTCGTCAAAACCGGCCTGCAGCTCTTCATCGGTGACGGTGATGCCTTCCCCGGCATAGTCGTGCAGCTTTTCGTGGAGTTTGCCCTCCACTGCGGACTGGCGGAAGGTCTCCAGGTCAAAGCCCAGTTCCAGGGCCTTTTCTTCCAGGGCGGTTTTCAGCTCATCGCCTTCCAGCTGGGTGTCTGCGAAATAGAAATCCTTCACCTGGTCCAAGATGTTCTGGAAGCCTTCCTCCGCCTGCTTTTCGATGGCGGCGGTCTCCTCCTCTGTCATCTCCTCCAGGCCCAGCTTGTGGGCCTGCTGGTGGAGCACCTTGTCCTTGATGGTGTTGGTGAAGGTGTCTTCCAGCACCTGGCTCTGGTTGATGGGCTGGGGCTGCATGCCGTACTGCTGGTACAGCTGCTGCATCTGCACCGCCTGCTGGTAGGTGTTGTTGTAGTAGCGGGTGAACTCTTCCTTGGTGATGTCCTCGCCATTGATGGTGAGGACCACCTGCCTGGCGTCCACCGCCGGATCCTTGACGATGAGGTTGCAGCCGCTGAGCAGGAACACAGCAGCCACCAGCAGCGCCACCAGGGCGGTTGTACGGGAAAAGAGTGAGGATTTCATCGATGTACGCTCCAATTTCAATTTGTCAGGCAACGCGCCTGCGCACCTGAATATTATACATGCAAGGGGCCGCTTGCACAAGCAAGGGCCCCGGGCTTCACGGTTTCTTTACAGTCCGGCGGGGCGTTAGACCCGCTTCACGATGCTGCCGCCTGATTTGAAGATGTGGTCCTCGGGGACAGTGCCCCGGACGCAGGCGGTGGGGTAGACGCTGGCCCGGCGGCCCAGGACGGTGCCGGGGTTTAGGACCGCGTTGCAGCCCACCTCGGCATCGTCCCCCAAAAAAGCGCCCACCTTCTTGCGTCCGGTTGCAAGATGCTGCCCGCCGCCTTTGATGATGACGTGCTGCTTGTCCGCCCGGACGTTACTGGTGATGGCCCCGGCGCCCATGTGGGCTTTGTGGCCCAGGATGGAGTCCCCCACATAGTTGTAGTGGGGCACCTGGACCCCGTCAAAGAGGATGACGTTTTTGAGCTCGCAGGCGGTGCCCACCACGCAGTCTGCGCCGATGAGGGCCGACTCCCGGATATAGGCCCCGTGGCGGATCTGGCTGCCCGGGCCGATGATGCAGGGGCCGCCCACCAGGGCAGAGGGGAAGACCACGGCAGTGTTGTGTACCCAGACCTCGGGCGAGGGCTGGCTGTATTCCTGCAGGGGCAGGCGCGCCCCCAGCTGCCGGATGAACTCCGGGATGCCGGACAGGGCTTCGTGGGGGTATTCAAAGCCGGCCAGCCAGTCCCCGGCCAGGGAACGGGACAGGTCAAACAGGTCGGTAATCCGCAGCATGTCAGGCCTCCTCCGCAACCAGCTGGTGGTCCTTCATGGCCCTGATGATGTCTCCGGCGTGGCGCTCGCAGGTGTCCCGGCTCTTGGCTTCCACCATCACCCGGATCAAGGGCTCGGTGCCGGACTTGCGCACCAGCACCCGGCCGTCGCTGCCCAGGGCCTCGGATGCTGCGGAAATGGCAGCCTTCACCGCCTGATGACCCAGGGCCGCCTCCTTATCCTTCACCCGGACGTTCCTGAGCACCTGGGGATAGGGCACAAAGCCTTCCCGCAGCTTGGACAGGGGGGCATTCTTGGAAATCATGGCCTGCATCATCTTGATGGCGGTGAGCATGCCGTCCCCGGTGCTGGCATACTTGCCGAAGATGATGTGGCCGGATTGCTCACCCCCCAGCAGGTGGCCGTTTTCCCGCATGCATTCATAGACAAAACGGTCGCCCACATCGGTCTGCTTGTAGGCGATGCCCAGCTCATCCAGGGCCTTGTACAGGCCGAAATTGCTCATGACGGTGGTGACGATGGTGTTGTCAATCAGGTTGCCCCGCTCCTTCATGAAAGCGCCGTAGATGTACAGTATGGCATCCCCGTCGATCAATTCGCCACGCTCGTCCACCGCCAGGCAGCGGTCCGCATCCCCGTCAAAGGCGAAGCCCACGTCCAGCTTGTTGTTTTTCACAAACTGCTGCAGGTGCTCGATATGGGTGCTGCCGGCGTTTTCGTTGATGTTGGTGCCCGAAGGGGTGTTGTTGATGACGAAGGTCTGGGCGCCCAGGGCGTCAAACACGGATTTGGCAATCATCCAGGTGCTGCCGTTGGCGCAGT
The DNA here is from genome assembly GCA_036834245.1 of Clostridia bacterium. Lineage (GTDB taxonomy): Bacteria > Bacillota > Clostridia > Christensenellales > Aristaeellaceae > UBA6115. The sequence continues at coordinate 5,681 of DAITOE010000029.1, forward strand.
CCAGGCCCACCTTATAGCCCTTGTAGGAATTGCGGGAGAGGGAGATCAAGTAGCCGATGTACTGGTTCCGGCCGCCGTAGTAGTCCACGGTCTTGCCGATCTTCTCCCGGGTGGCGTAGGGGATCGCCATGGGGTCCTGGTCCAGGTAGTCCTCCAGGGCCAGGATCACCTCGTCCTCCATCTTTTCGCCCCGCGCGTTCATCAGCTTGATGCCGTTGTCGTAATAGGGGTTGTGGGAGGCGGAGATCATCACCCCGCAGTCAAAGCCCTCGGTCCTGACCATGTAGGACACGCTGGGGGTGGTGGTGACGTGGAGCAGGTAGGCGTCGGCCCCGGAGGCGGTGATGCCTGCGGCCAGGGCGTCCTCCAGCATATAGCTGGATAGCCTTGTGTCCTTGCCGATGACGATGCGGGCCTTGCGGTCCCGGCCGTAGTAGTCACCCAAAAAACGCCCGATGCGCAGCGCGTGGTCCACCGTCAGGCCGATGTTGGCCTCGCCCCTGAATCCATCGGTTCCAAAGTACTTGCCCATATGGTTCTCCCTTTCTGGCATGTCACACGGGTGATATGCATTTTCTGCGCCCGGCGCAAGGGGCCGGACTTCTCATGGCTGCAGTATACATGAAGGCCGGACCCTGCGCAAACAATACCGCGACTGCCGGCAATCATCCTGTGTTTCGACTGCGTTGTCCGCCACCGGCTTGCTTTACAATTACTATTTTATCCCGTATGATACCCTGGTAAACAAGGGGGGAATGGCCGTTGAAACGCAGGGATCTGGTAATCATTCTGGGGGTAGTGGGGGCAGCCCTGATCCTGCTGCTGCTGGGCCAGTTGACCAAACCCCGGGTGGACCTCACCGGGCGCCCCAGCCTCACCATCACCAACGCTGCGGACCTGGATGCCGCAGGGCCGCTGGCGGAGGCGGACAGCTACCTGCGCATCAAGCAGGGGGAGCAGTATTACCACCTGGTGCCCTTAAACGGCCCGGGGGAAATCATCATCCGCCAGGACAAGGGCCAGGAGAACATCATCCATATTGACAAGAACGCCGTGGTGATGCACAGCGCCAACTGCCCCAACCACGACTGCATGCGCCAGGGGGTCATGACCCTGGAGAACATCGGGTTCCGGGTCTACCAATCCTGGATCACCTGCCTGCCCCATCAACTGAGCCTGGAGCTGCTCCCCCGGGAGCAGGCCCTGCTGCTGGAGGAGGGCCCGTGAAAGACACCAGGAACCTGGCCTTGGCCGGGCTGTTTGTGGCCATCATGCTGATCCTGGGCTACCTGGAGAAAATCCTCTCCCTGGGCTTTGGCTACGGCATCAAACTGGGCCTGTCCAATTGCGTGCTGCTGCTGTGCCTGTACTGGTTTGGCGTGCCCCTGTCCCTCACCCTGATGGTCACCAAGGTGCTTCTGTCCGCCATCCTCTTTGGCGGCATGAACCCCATTACCTTGAGCCTCTCTTTTGCCGGCGGCATCTTGAGCATGCTGGGGATGATCACCATGATTTATCTGATGCGGGAGGTCAGCCCCGTGGGGGCCGGGGTGGTGGGCGGCGTTCTGCACAACGTGGGCCAGTTGCTGGTGGCGGTGCTGCTGTACCGCTATCCCATGCTCTACACCTATGCAGCCCTGCTGGTGGTGATCGGCGGGGTGATGGGGGGCATCACCGGCACCATCGTCTTGCGGCTCAAGTTCCTGTTGCCTTACGAGCGGCGCAAGCAGTTCGGCTTCGCCGGCAAAACGGAGGCCACCAACCAGGTTTCATAACTTTCATTTTTTATTGCTCAGGGCTGTCCGGGGGGCAGCTTTTTTTGTTGATCATCGACGAAAAATCCAGGGAATACCCCGTTCGATGACTGGCACGGCCAGCCCCTCCTGCCCCTGGGCAATTATGCGGAATACGACTGCGCCACTTCCAACGGCGGCAGTTTTATGCTGATCAGGAACAAGGACACCAAGATGGTGGAAGGCTATCATGTGAAGTGACAGCCCCGCAACAACAAGCCCCAGGCTGCCACCCGGCAGCCTGGGGCTTGTTGTATTAGTATAAGGTTAAGGTGCGAAGGCCGTGTTATTCCTCCGGGAACAGGCGCTCCTTCAGGCCGTACAGGGCCTGGGCGTGGCGGGCTTCGTCCTTGGCCATCTCGTGGAGGGCGTCGTGGACGGCGTCGTACTTCAGCTCCCGGGCCAGGTCAGCCAGGGCCTTCTTGTCGGCGCATTCGCCGGTTTCGGCCTGGATGCGCAGCTGCAGGTTGGTCTGGGTGCTGTCCTGCAGACCCTCGCCCAGCAGCTCCACCAGCCGCGCGGCGTGGCGGGCTTCCTCCAGGGCCAGGCGCTCAAAGAGGCTGGCGGCTTCCGGGTAGCCCTCCCGGTCTGCCGCCCGGGCCATGGCCAGGTACTGGGCCACCTCCCGGGTGTCGTTTTGCAGGCGCTGGTTCAGGGCTTCCACCACCCGGGGGTCCAGCTGGCGGGCGGCGCCCAGGATGTGGCCATCCTTCAGGGTGAGGCCGGATTCCAGCAGCTCAAAGGCTTCCTTCCCCGCCTTGCACACCGGGCAGATGTCCGGGGGCACCTCGCCCTCGTAGATAAAGCCGCAGACGTTACAAATCCACTTCATACGCTGTTCCCTTCGCCTTTGCTATATGAAATATTTCCGGATGTAGTCCGGTGCCTGGGCATCGTCGCAGCTGACGGACAGCACAAACTTGATGTTCCGCCGCTCGCTCAGGTCTGCCAGGCGCTCAAAAAACCATTCGGTCTCATTGGGTTTGGCGCGCACCAGCTTTAAGAAGGCATCGATAAACACCACGGTGACGTCGAAGTTCTGCGCCAGCATCCCGCAGAGAAAGCCGAAGAACATCTCAGGGCTGACCATGCCGTATTCGCCCGCGTTGACAAAGCGGATCTCGTGGCGCAGGTCAAACATGTAGCGGTTGTCGTCGTCAACAAAAACCACATCACCTTTCTGGTCATTGAATGCGTCATTGGCCATGTCGATGATGCGTTTGGTTTTCCCGGAGCCTTTTAAGCCGTGGATGACTTGTATCACAGGACATTCCCCCCTTGTATGGTTTCTTTGTGGCCATTATAGCACATCCCCGCCCCCGGCGCCATCACAAACGATTTCGCAGGGGCAGGGGGACGGCCCCTGTCAGGGCCCGGCCTGGCCTTGTTTTTCCCGGGCCAGGTCCTTCAGGTTGATTTTGCGGCTGCGCCGTTTCAAGGGCTCCGCCTGGATTTTTTCTGTACGGCAGATGCCCTGGTACTGGCAGAACTGGCAGGCGGCCCTGCCGTCCCCGGTGATGAGGGGGGAGCGCCGGATGATGCCCCGGAAGATGTTTTCCGCCAGCTCCCTGGCCCTGTCCCTTGCCAGGTCCATAAGGGTGTCCAGCTCCGCCCTGGTCAGCAGCCGGGGGCTGTCCTTCAGGCTGCCGTCCACCTTCAGGTGCCGGGGCAGGGTGAGGGGCGGTGTGCCGTCATCCATCAGCCGGAGGACCCCGGGCTCCGCCAGGGCCACGCCCACCAGCTGCAGGGCCCGGTTCCCCAGGACGGCGGCCCGGTTTTCATCCTCTGCCCGTACCATGGGGTCGGTGAGGCGCTGGTAGAAGGCCCCGGCAGGGACGGCTTCCGGCATCAGGTCCAGGGCGGCTCTGAGGTACAGCATCAGCTGCAGCTGGGCCCCCGCCTCCAGGTCGCCGCCCCTGAGGTCGTTGATGCCGGATTTGTAGTCGATGATCCGCAGCAGCAGCTCCTCTTCCTGGGTGAGGGCGATGTCCAGCCGGTCAATCACCCCGCGCAGGGTCAGCAGGCTGCCGTCTTTCAGGGTAATGCCGATGGGGGGATGGCCGGCGCCGGGGCCGAAGACCATCTCGCTTTCCTGGGGCCGGAAGGCGGAGCGGGCCCGGCCTTCCGTCAGCGCCCAGGCCATGCGCCGGCAGATGTCCATGGCGCGCCTGGCATTGCTTCTGGCCCTCTTGGTATCGGCCCAGGGGGCTTCCTCCCAGCCCTGGGTCAGCTCGGCCAGCACCTGGTCCATCTCCTGCCGGCTTTCGTCCCGGGTCATGTGCTGCCAGTCCGGCCTGTCCTTCACCCGGCGCACAAAGGCGTCCATGGCGTCGTGGTAGAAGCTGCCCAGGTCCTGGGACTGCAGCGCCCATTCCCGGCGCTCCCGGGGGCGCAGGCCATAGTCCACAAAGTGCCGGAAGGGGCAGGCGGCATAGCTTTCCAGGCGGGACACGCTGGTGACCCCGGCCTGGTGCAGCACCCGGGCAGCCTGCGGGCCCAGGGCCTTGTCCGGGTCGTCCCCGGCCAGGGCGGGCAGGATGCCCCTTGCGGTCTGCTGCCAGGCCTCTGAGGTGAGCAGCCAGGCCCAGGCCTGCCACCAGCCCTCCGTCATCTCCCCCTTGCGCATCAGGACGGCGATTTCGTCCAGGGCCACGGCGGGGGTGTAGGGATGGTGCTCCCTGAAGTTGTACAGGGCGCCCCCCTCCGCCACCAGCAGGGGGAACATCCGCTGGATGCGGCCCAGCTCAATCAGGGGGGAGAGGGCGCGCCCCTGGTCGTCGGAGAGGGCATAGCTCAGATGCAGGGCCTCGGACGGGGCGCCCATGGCCTTCCACAGGTCCACCAGGCGGATGCTTTCCCGGTCCTGGCGCTTGAGGTTGAGGCGGATGTCCAGGGCGCTTTCCAGCTGCTCCCGCTCCCGGTCCTTGATGAGGGTTTCCATAGACAGGTTCAGCGCCCCCTGGTTGAGGCCCAGGATGTAGACCGCCTTGGGCGCGCTGGTCATCAGCTGTCCCAGCATGCCGGCCTGGACGCAGTGCTGCATGGGGGGCAGGGCGGAAAGCCCGGTCTGGGAGAGGCCGGCCCGCAGCCACTCGGCAAAGCGGCCCAGGGGGATGCGGGTGTCCCCCAGCAGCTGGTTCATCTGGGCCAGCAGGCCCATGAGCTGCTCCCACACCTGGCGGGCCCGCTGGGCCTCCTCCAGCATGCCCCGGTCCGTCAGCTGGCCGTCCAGCTGGCTCACCCGCTCCTGGGCTTTGATGTCCCTTAAGAAGGCCAGCACGGCATCGATGGACTGGGCGGCGCTACGGGCGCGGTGTAGGCCCTGGCGCAGGGTAAGGACGGGGGTGATGGCGATGAGCCGCAAGGCTTCCATGGCGCTGCGCTCCGCCTCCTCCCCCCGGGTGAAGGGCTCCGTCCAGCGCTTGCCCCTGATGCCATAGGCCCGGGCATAGTTCTCCAGCTGGAAGGCCTCGCTGGGGCCCAGGGGGGCATAGGGGGATTTCAGGTAGCTGAACACGTCCGGGGGTCGCCAGGCAGCGGCCTGGATGCAGGTGAGGGCATCCAGCAGGCAGCGCACCAGGGGCTGGGCCAGGATGGGCTCCTTCACGGCCACAAAATGGGGGATGTCGTAGTCGGTCAGCACGCTTCGGAGCAGGGGGGCGTAGGCCTCCTGGGCCATGAACACGGCGATGTCCCGGGGGTCGGTGCCCTGGGTCAACTGGGTATGGATCATCTGGGCCGCCCGGCGCATCTCCTCGTGGGGGGTTTTGCCGGCGAAGATGCGCAGGCCCTCCGCCGGGCCGGGGTAGGGCTCCTGTCGGATGCGCAGCAGCTGTTCCTTCAGGTGGGCGAGGTCGGGCTTCCGGGTGCGCTCGCCGCCGGTAGCCGTGTCCCACTGACAGGGGACGCCCAGCTTCTGCAGCTCCTTGGTCAGCAGGGCCCCGCTGGCCTGCACCGGGGCAAAGGCATCGCTGCCCGCGCCCCCTGCCCGGTCCATCAGGAGGGTCACCAGCAGGCCCCGGGCCCTGAGGGACAGGGCGGAGAGCAGGCGGATGATGGGCTGGGTCAGCAGGTCAAAGCCGTGGACGATGATGTCATGGCCCCGGAACAGGTCGCTGTCCATGAGGCGGGACAGCATCTCCCGCTCCTTGTCCTGGCTGTCGGCCAGCTGGCCTTCCATGGCCGTTTCATAGGCGGCGTACAGGGCCGCCAGGTCTTTGAATTTGGGGTGGGGGGCCTCCTGGGCGTCCAGCCAGGCGCCAAAGTCCTCCGGGCTGATGCCGGTGCTTTTGATTTCGCTGATGGCCTCGGCCAGCTTCTGGGCAAAGCCTGGCCGGGTGCGGGCCCGAGCGTAATAATGCAGCTCGTCCTTCAAGTCCCACAGGGCCCGGGAGAGGGTCATGGTCTGGCCCCGCTCGTCAATCATCACCCGGGGGTCCTGGCCTGCCCGGTCAAAGACAAAGGTGGCCAGCCGGGTGGGAGAGAGGACCTGCACCCGGAAAAAGCCCTTGACCTGCAGGGTGTTCAGGGCGTCCCGCTCGGTTTGCAGGGTGATCTGCTCCGGTACCAGCAGCATGACGCTGTTTCCGGCTTCATAGGATGCTTTCAGGCGCGCCATGGCGGCCTGGTGCAGGCTGTCCGCCTGGCCTGTCAACATGTGAACCATGGTGTGTCCTCCTGGTTGCAGTATATCATATACAGCTGATGGCCGTTTCATGTACAGGGACGCCGGCTGGTTTACTTTTTTGCCCCATGGAGTACAATGGGGACAGGACCCCGAAACCGACGAAGGAGAGATTGATTTGAAACGACTGATTGCACTGTTGATGCTGCTGTTGCTGCTGCTGCCCGCCCAGGGCCTCCTGGAGGAGGCGGCGGAGAAAACTCCGCGCCAGGAGCTGATTGATTTGATGCTGGACACGGCCAAGGCCGAGTTTGACAAGGCCCGGGGCCGGGCCATGCCCGCCCATTCCTCGGGGGACATCTATGTGTGCAAGAACTTCACCGTGCACATGTTCCGGAAGAACCGGGACGATTTCCGCATGGCGGAGTTCCCGGAGGTGTCCCTGGTGATTCCGGACAACCTGCCAAGGGCGGACAGCAAGCCCTATGCCTACGGCATCGCCTGGAAGGACATCCCGGCCTCCGAAGGCAACCCCTTTTATGAAGCCGCCAGCTTTTATTATGACACCACGCTGTCCAAGGAGGAGAACCGGGAGAAAGCCCGGGCCTTCATGCGCCAGGTGCAGCGGGGGGATTTCTTCCAGATGTCCGCCAAGTATTATTACGGCACCGGCGCCCACAGCCTGGTGTTCTCCGCGGATTACGATCCGGACACGGATTCCGTCACCTGGACGGACTCCAACATGAAGGGCAAGACGGTTTCCGGCAAGCGCCACGGCTATATCCAGTGGGATGCGGTGAAGAAGATCGACTGGTTTGTGGACGCCTTCTGCCAAAGGAACCTGGGGGCCACCATCTACCGGCTGCGGGATGACATCATTCACAAGCCCTGATAAGTATCCAACATGCAAATCAAAAGGAAGGACCTTCACGGCCCTTCTTTTTGAGTGTCGACAAAGTGTCTGCGGACACTTTGTCGTTTAGGAGGAACGGGCATTTTCCCTTGGTCACTTCGTTCCCGGCCAGGGAAAATGCGCGG
>DAITOE010000030.1:0-12906 GCA_036834245.1 Clostridia bacterium
CCCCGTCCAGGCTGCGGGCCCCCATGGGGCGCCTGATGCTCCTGCGCACCTCGGCTTCCGTCACCTGTTCGCAGCGGCAGACGATGCGGCCGTAGTCCGGGTCGTTCTCGTAGGCGGCGCGGCGCTCTGCCTCGTTCATCCCGGAGAAGGGCTTGGGCAGGGGCGTGGGGGCCAGGTAATTCAGGTCCTTGTTCAGTTTCAGGTAGAAGGCCACCCAGTCCCCCAATTCCTCCCCGATGGCGGGGGCGGCGGACAGGCCCGGGCTTTCAATGCCGATGGCCTCAAAGGCGCCGGGGGCTGCGCCCTCCACCTGGCCGATCAAAAAGTCCCCTTCCACCTCGTGGGCGCGGATGCCTGAAAAGGTGGTGATCACCTGGCGCAGGTCCGCCCCGGGGTAGGTGAGGCGGACTTTTTCCATCACGTCTGACAGCCCGTCCCTGGTGGTGGCGGTGTCGTGGCCGTCCCCGATGTCCTCCGCCGTGGGGCCCAGGAGCAGGTTGCCGTGGGTGGTGGGGGTGACCAGCACCCCCTTGCCCATCTTGGTGGGCACCTGGAAGATGGTGCGGGAAAACAGCAGGGGCGCGCTGCGGTCCAGCAAATAATACTGGCCCCGGCGGGGGATGATCTTCACCTTTTTCGTGGAAATCTGGTTGTGGAGCACATCCGCCTGCACCCCCGCGCAGTTGACAATGGCCCGGGCCTTGATCTCCCCCCGGTCGGTGGTGAGGGTCCATACCCCGTCCCGGTGGCCAAGGCCGGTGACCGTCTGCCCCAGCAGGAAGTCCACGCCGTTTTCTGCGGCGGAGTCCGCCAGGGCGTGGGTGAGTTCATAGGGGCTGACCAGGCCGGAGGCCGGCACGTCCAGGGCCAGCAGCACCTCGGGGTTGATGTTGGGCTCCATCTTCAGGATCTCGTCCCGCTCAATCAGCCGGCAGCCGGGCACCCCGTTGACGATGGCATTCTCGTACAGGTCTTCCAGGGCTTTGCGGTCCTCCTCGTGGAAGCCCAGCACCAGGGCGCCGGGCTGGCCGTAGGGCACCCCCAGCTGCCTGCACAGCTCCTTCATCATCCGGGCGCCCTTGACGTTCAGCCGGGCTTTTTCCGTGCCCGCCTTGGCGTCATAGCCTGCGTGGACGATGCCGCTGTTGGCCTTGGACGCCCCCTCGCTGACATCGTGGGCGGCATCCAACACCGCAAACCTGCCCTCATACTGTCCCAGGCGGTAGGCCACCGCACAGCCGATGACCCCCGCGCCAATGATTGCAATATCGTACATGGACCCCTCTTTTTCCTTTATTGGTTCATAGAAATGCCCCGGCGCAGCCTGCGGCCTGACCGGGCAGGCACCGCTGCGGCCATTTGTTACAGCTGCCGCCCGGCATGCGCCAGGCCGCAACACGCTGTTTATTGTATCATGCACGCTGCGCCCCGTCCACCAAACATCTGGGAAAATGCCACAGAAAAGCACCTTTTAAGCAGGCTGTCCGCCTGCCGCCCCCGGTTCCCATTCCCCCGTCCGGCAGCCCGGAGGGCTCTTTTTCAAATGAAACACAAATGTGAAAATTTCTTAGCAAAACCCCTTGACTTTGTAATAACTTTGTAATATGTTATGGATGACACCCTGAAAACTGTGGAACCCATCAGGAGGACACCATGAAAACATTCCGCCGGAGCATCACGGTCCTCGTGGCTGTGCTCATCGCATGTTCCCTGCTCACCCCGCTGTTTGCCGCGGCTGCCAGCTACACGGGCACCGTCAACAAGGACAAGGTCTTCTTCCGGCAGAAGCCCAACACCAGCAGCATTTATTACGCCATCCTCAAAAAGGGCGCCAAGGTGACCATCACCGGCGCCTCGGGCGATTTTTACAAGGTGGAATACGACAAGAAATCAGGCTACATCATGAAAAGCCTGGTGAACGCCCCCAGCGCTGCCCGGCAGGAGTTTGACAAGAAGGCCGAGCCGGATGCAGTCAGCAAATATGCCAAGGTGCGCAGCATCTCCGGCCTGGGGGATCCCCCCCGCGCCTCCCGGAAAGGCTCTGCCGGCGACCACGTGGAAAAACTGCAGCGCGCCCTGCAGCTTAAGGGCTTTCTGAAGGGCAAGCTGGACGGCAAATACGGCAACGACACCCAGGACGCCGTGCGGCGCTTCCAGAAATCCGCCAAGCTCAAGGAAACCGGCACCGCCGACAACACCACCATCCTGGCCCTCTTTGGCAAGGCCGTGGACATCCCGGCCAGGGACGACCCGGGCATGAAGGGCATCACCTCCATCGCCAGCATCACCGTGCCCAACACAAGCCGCCCCGGCAACTACGGCCGCCATGTCAAAGCCCTGCAGCAGGCCCTGAAGCTGAGAGGCTACTACAAGGCCAATGTGGACAGCAGCTACGGCAAGCAGACCGTGGAAGCCGTGAAGCGCTACCAGAAGGCCCACGGCCTCACCGCCGACGGCATCGCCGGCAACAGCACCATCAAGAAGCTCTTTGGCAAAAACGCCGCCAACTACACCATCCCCACCAAGAAGCTGGATTGGTTTGACGGCGGCAAGAACACCATCCCCCAGTGGTCCAGCTTTGTCATCAAGGACGTGGCCACCGGGCTCACCTTCTCTGCCAGGCGCTGGAGCGGCTACAACCACATGGACGCCGAGCCCCTCACCAAGGCCGACGCCGCCACCCTCAAAAAAATCGCCGGCGGCTCCTATTCCTGGGCCAGGCGCGCCATTTTAGTCAAGTACAACGGCCAGGTCTATGCCGCCTCCATGAACACCATGCCCCACGGCGAGCAGAGCATCCGCAACAACGACTACGCAGGCCATTTCTGCGTCCACTTCTCCGGCTCCAAAACCCACGAGACCAACCGCCAGGACAGCAGCCACCAGAGCGCCGTCAGGCGCGCAACCGGGGCGGAGTGGTAAGGACGGGGAAGGGAACGGGGAAGAACCTCACCTTTTTGAAAAAAGGTGACTAAAAACTTTAACAAGGATACATGGTACAGCACCCTGCCGGAGTTGGCAGGGTGCTGTTAGTTTCCTTATGTGGGAATTCGAGCGTGTATACTGAACGAAGGAATGAACGCACTCATGGGCCGAGCAATTTTTTGTCTCCGCTAAGCCGAAGGAAGGAGGCGTAGCCGTAGCCTACGCCGACTGAAAGAGGCAACGCGGAGGCGAAAAAGGGCCGGCTCATGGAAGCGTTAATGAGTGAGTTCAGTATCAGAAATCATTGAGGGCCTTGAAGCTGAAGGCCAGGTCTGCCCGGGTGGCCGGGTCCTGGGGCGCCAGGGACTTGTCCTCCTTTAGGGGGAAGAGCCCGTAGCCCAGGATAAAGCGGTACACATCCACCATGCCCTCACCCACCTGGTCGGCGTCCGCCAGTTCCGGCAGGTCCGGCAGGTCCGCAGTGACATCCACCCCGGAAGCTTCCAGCAGGGTGTGGAGGTGGTTCACCACGTCCTCCCGGGTCATGACGTCGTCCACCTTCAACCCGGGGTTGATCAGCCCGTACTGGCCAAGGGCTTCCATGCTCTCCTCCGGGCTGCCGCTGCCGCCGATGAACACCATCAGGCTGGCGGCATACTCCCCGGCCGTGAGGGGCTCCATGGCGCCGAAGGTGTCTTCGCTCCAGGGCGCCATCAGCTTGTTCTCCAATGCGAAGTTGATGGCATCAAAGAAACGGTCGCCTTCCTGCACGTCTGTCAGTGCGCCCCGGGGCTGGTCCTTGATGGCGAAGGGGTTGAGCACCGTCTGGTACAGGGCCTTGTTTTCTTCAATCTTGGAGGCGCTTCCCGCCGTGGACCGGAGGCCCTTGTCAAACAGCTCCTGGTACAGTCTGGCATAGCCCATCACCGTTTCCACGGTGACGCCCTTTAATTCCTCCATCCAGGTGAGAACCCGCTCCTGGGGCTGGCCGTCGATGGTGTCGATCAGGGCGCCCAGGCCGCCGGCCAGTTCGCCCCCGGGCAGGGCATAGCCGCTGTAGGCAGAGAGGATATAGCCCTCCAGCTCCTCCTGGGTGATGGCGGCCTCCGCCATCCACTGGGGCAGCTGGCCATACACCTCAAAGGTCTTTTCCACATTGGGGTCCCGGAAGGACAGGATAAACATGCCGTCCTCCGTGGCCCCGTGCTGCACGCCGTAGGCGCCGTACTGGTCCCGCAATTGGGGCAGCAGGAAGGCGTCGGGCACAAAGCCGGTGAGGGCTTCCATGGCACCGGAGAAGGCGTCAAGGCCCAGGTCCTCATAGGGGGCGTAGATCAGGTTGTACTGCACGGCAGAATCCACCACCAGGGCTTCCGCCTGGGCGATTTCAGGCAGCTGATAGTCCACCTTTTCACGGGTTTCTGCGTCCAGCCGGGCCAGGAAGGCATCCGCCGCCTCCCGGTTCACCGCCTGGCTGTCCACGCTGCCCACAAAGCCGCTGATGGCACCCACCCGGTTTTTCAGAAAGGCCTGCACCGAAGCCAGTTTTTTAAGGGCTGCCTCCGGCTGCTCTGAAAGCAGGGTTTCCGCCTGCTCCAGGAAGGTGTAGAAGTCCAGGAAATTGGCGTAGTTGAAGTAGGCGAAGCCCGGGTTGGTCCTGGAGAAGGCCCGGTACACCAGGGTGTTGTAGGCGGTGTTGGTGATGGTCTGCTTTAAGGAGGTCTTGGCCTGGCTCACCACGTCGGCGATCCGCTTGGCGTCGTCCAGCTTGCTTTCAAAGAGGATTTCATACACCAGGTCATAGGCCGGGGCCAGGTCCTCGTCCAGGGCCTTGAAGCTCACCCGGAGGGTGGGCAGGCACTCCTTGCCGGTCTCCCCGGTGTACACCGAGATGCGCATCTGGGCGTCATACAGGTAGCGGGTCATCATGGCGGAAAGGGCCGCATTGTCCCGCTTGAGGGTGTCCACCTCGCCCAGCAGGCTGGTGAACAGCTTGAACCAGTGGATGTCCTCCTGGGGCAGGGCGCCGGCATCCAGCAGCAAAAGCACCTGGCCCACGCCACTGACCTCCGCCGTGGCGTTCATGCGGCGCACCTGGTCCTCCCCGGTCTCGTCGGACACCTCGTAGATGCGGGCTTCCACCGGCAGGCTGGACACGTCCACCGCCTGCAGTTGCTTCACCAGGGCGCTGGCGTCATCGGCCTCCTGGCCGAAGGCTGCCGTCTTTTCCACCAGGGCGGTGATTTCCTCCGGCGTCATCTGGGCGCGCTTGGTTTCCAGGGCCTCGGCCAGCACCTGCTCCTGCTGCTCTTTCAGGCCCGGGGCGGGCGCGGTGACGGACAGGGCGGTGCGGGGGTTGTTCTGCAGGTACTTGCGGACCAGCGCCTGGTAGGCACCGGATTCCATGAAGGGCAGGTAGTTGGCGGTGTTGTCCACATATTTCTGGTAGCCCACGGTGTCCCCGGTGGCCGTCCAGGTGTAGGCCATGGAGGGCAGCAGCTGGGGCCCCACGTTGCTTTCCTCTGAAATCAGCAGCAGGTCCAGCCGGGTGGCGGCGGCCACCGCTTCCACGGCCTCCCGGTCAAAGCCGTTTTCAGCGACATGGGCCAGGGACTCATCCACAATAGCCTGGAACTCCGGCGCCTGGTCTTCGTTTAAGCCGGTGGCGCTGAACACCACCACGGTTTCCGGCGCCGCATTGTCGTAATAGCAATTGGCCTTGGCGGCGGGCAGGCGCTTTTTCATCTCCTGCTGGAAATAGGAGGAGGATTCCCCCAGGAGGGTGGTGAGCAGGTCCATCACCCGCTCGTCCTCTTCGGTGGCATCCTGGCACAGGAAGCCGTAGTACACCACAGCCCCGTTGGCGGTGTCCGAGGTGGCCTCCACCGGGAAGTCGTGCCGGGCGGTCCGGGCCTCGGCGATGGGGGTGTAGCCCGGATCTGAAAAGGTGAATTCCTTCTTTTCAAAGGCGGAGAAATAGCCGTCCAGCAACTCCATGAACGCCGGCAGCTTGGTGAACTTGCCGTAGAGGATGGTGAGGGAGTTGCTGGGGTGGTAATAAGCCTCGTGGTAGCTGGTGAGGTCCTCAAAGCGCATCTGAGGGATATGCTGGGGGTCACCGCCGAAGGAGTTGCCGATCATGCTGCCGGGGAAGATGGTCTTGAGGAAGTTGAAGCGGGCCGCCGTCTGGATGGTGTAGGCGCCCTTCATCTCGGTGTAGACGGTGCCGGCCATTTCCAGCTTGCCGTCCTCAGAAGACATGGCGTAGCGCCAGGCCTCCTCCTCAAAGATGCTGCTGTCCTCCATCAGCATGGGGTTCAGGACGCTGTCGGTGTAGTAATCCGCATAGCGCAGCAATTGGTCCTCCGACAGGGAGGCCACCGGGTAGGTCGTCATGATGTCGGTGGTCATGGCGTTCATGCAGGTGTTGTAGGTTTGCAGGGACAGGTTGAAAAACAGGGACTTGGAGGGGTATTTCCTGGAGCCGCCCAGGGTGGCGTGCTCAAACACATGGGGCACCCCCATGTCATCATGCACCGGGGTGCGGAAGGAGATATCAAAGGTGCGGTTGGTGTCCTCGTTTTCCAGCACCAGCAGCAGGGCCCCGGTCTTCTCATGCTCATACAGGCTGGCCTCCGCGTTCACCAGGGTGAACTGGGACTGCTCCACCAGCTTGAAGCCGTGGAGGTCCTCCGCGGCCAGGGCGGCGGGCAGGGCGCCTGCCAGCAGGCTCAGGGCCAAAAGCAGGCACAGAGCGAGGCGGGATACACGTTTGGTCATCATGGTCATCCTCCTACAGTTCTATTCAATCTATCGTGTCCTTCCGCTGTGCTGCGGAAGGGCGGGTCCATCTCAGGCAAACGCCTGCTTTGAACAAGAAATATCTGAATCGATTATACACCCCTGCATAAGCCCCCTGTCAAAGACAAAAGGAAAAAGACAGGGCGCGCGCCGCCCGGCCGGGACGGCCCACAGAAAAATGGCAGAAAAAACCGGAAATGCATGGAAAACATCAAAAAAGCCTTGACTTTGAAAGGCCCGGCCCCCTATACTCATTGCGGTAAGAAACGAAAGGAGGCCGCGACATGACCAACAGGATCAATCCAACCGGATGCGCACACAACCTGCCATGGGACGGCCCAACCATCCTTCGCTAAGAAAACCCTTCAGGCGAATTGGCGGCTCCTGCATGGCGACAATGCGGAGCTATTTTTATGCACACAAACGACAGGAGTATTATGAGAAAACGCAACCACCTGCTGATGGCGCGCCTCATCCGTGAGAACCTGCGGTATTTCCTGGGGGCCGCGGTGCTGACCGTCATCAGCGTGCTGCTGGGCTTCTTTACCCCGGCCGTCCTGGCCGAGGTGCTGGACAACGTGCTCCAGGGCATGCCCTCCAGGCTGCCTGGCTTCCTGGCCGAGTGGGTGGAAGGCCTGGGCGGGCGGGCATTCATCCGGGCCAACCTGTGGATTCCCGGGCTGGCCATCGTCCTCATCAGCGTCATCTCCGGCGCCTGCAACTTCTTAAAGGGGCGCTTCACCGCCATCGGCTCGGAACGGGCCGCCAGGCGCCTGCGCAACGACCTCTACGCCCACCTGCAGGAGCTGCCATTTTCCTACCACTCCGCCACCCCCACCGGGGACCTGGTGCAGCGCTGCACCTCGGACGTGGACACCACCCGGCGCTTCTTTGCCATGCAGCTGCTCAACATCGTGGACGCAGTGATGATGGTGGGCATCGCCCTGGCCCTTTTAATCCCCATCTCCCTGAAGATCACCATGATCAGCCTGGTGATCATGCCCCTCTTGTTCCTGTTTGCCTGGCAGTTTTTCAAGCTCATCATCAAGGCCTTCCGCACCGCGGACGAGGCCGAGGGCCACATGACCACGGTGCTGCAGGAAAACCTCACCGGGGTGCGGGTGGTGCGGGCCTTTGGCCAGGCCCAGCGGGAGATCGAAAAATACGACACAGCCGCCAGCGACACCCGGGACAAATTCCTGAAGCTGTCCTGGCTGGACGCCATCTACTGGTCCTCCGGCGACCTGATGGGCATGCTGCAGACCCTGTTGACCCTGGTGTTCTGCCTGATGGAGGCCCGGGCAGGCCGCATTTCCGTGGGGGACATTGTGGTCTTCACCAGCTATATCGGCATGCTGCTCTGGCCGGTGCGGAACCTGGGCCGAGTCCTCTCCCAGGGGGGGCGCACCATGGTGGCCCTGGAGCGCATTGACGAAATCCTGCGCCAGAAGCAGGAGGCGGACAGCGCTGACGCCACCGCCCCGGACCTGAAGGGCGACATCGTGTTTGAGAAGGTTACTTTCCAGTACGAGGAGGGGGGCGAGGTGCTGCGGGACCTGTCCTTCACCATCAAAGCCGGGCAGACCGCCGCCATCCTGGGGGCCACCGGCTCCGGCAAATCCAGCATCGCCCTGCTGCTACAGCGGCTGTATGCGCCCCAGAAGGGCCGCATCACCGTGGGCGGGCAGGACATCGCCGGCATCAAGCGCAAGCACCTGCGAAACCGGGTGGGTCTGGTGCTGCAGGAGCCCTTCCTGTACAGCAAGACCATCTACGACAACCTTCGCATTGCCGCGCCGGAGGCTAGCCGGGAGGCCATTGAAGAGGCCGCCCGGGACGCCCAGGCCCTGCAGTTCATCGAGGAAAGCGAGAAGGGCTGGGACACCATGGTGGGCGAGCGGGGGGTGACCCTCTCCGGCGGCCAGAAGCAGCGGGCGGCCATCGCCCGGACCCTGCTGAAGGACAACGACATCCTGATTTTTGACGACTCCCTCTCCGCTGTGGACACCCAGACGGATGCCCGCATCCGGGAGGCCCTGGCCCGGCGCAGCCGGGACGTGACCACCCTCATCATCAGCCACCGCATCCTCACCCTGAGCCAGGCGGACATCATCTTCGTGCTGGAGGACGGCCGCATCACTGACCAGGGCAGCCACGAGGAACTGATCCATCGACCCGGCCTGTACCAGCGCATCCACCAGATCCAGTCGGGGCTGGAGGACGAGTTTGTGGCCCAGGCCAGTTTGGAGCAATCTGTATGAGCGATTTTTCCCACCTGGAAGAACAGGACTATACCAAGAAATTTGACCCCAGGCTGTTCAAAAAGCTGTTTTTGCAGCTGCGCCACCACTGGAAGTCCATGGGCTTTGTGGCCCTGATGATGGTGGTGCTGGCAGTCACCGACGTGTTCATCCCCCTGCTCACCCGCCACGCCATTGACAACTACATCATGGTGAACGAAGCCGCCCAGTCCCTTGTGCCCTTCATCCTGGTGTACCTGGTGGTCATCGCCCTGCAGATGAGCGCCATCTTCTTTTTCATCCTCACGGCCGGGCGCATTGAAAGCCGGGTCAACTACGACATGCGCATGAAGGGCTTCCGCAAACTGCAGGAGCTGCCCTTCTCCTACTACGACCGCACCAGCGTGGGCTTCCTCATGAGCCGGCTCACCAGCGACGTGGTTCATCTGGCGGAGGCCTTCGGCTGGGGCCTGGTGGACCTGGTCTGGGCCAGCATCTTCCTGGTTTCCGTCACCGTGTCCATGCTGGTGATCAACTGGCAGCTGGCCCTGCTGGTCCTCACCGTGGTGCCGGTATTGGTGCTGATTACCATCTGGTTCCAGAAGCGCATCTTAAAAGCCCAGCGGGAGGTGCGCAAGATCAACTCCCGCATCACAGGCTCCTTCAACGAGGGCATCATGGGGGCCAAGACCACCAAGACCCTGGTGCTGGAGGAGCAGAACGTGGTGGAGTTTGAACAGCTCACCGGCAGGATGCGCAAGGCCGCCGTGCGGGCTGCCACCCTGTCCAGCCTCTTCATGCCCCTGGTGATCGCCGTGTCCTCGGTGGCCTCAGCCCTGGTCTTGGGCCAGGGGGCCAGCCGGGTGCTGGGCGGGGCCATTTCCCTGGGCACCCTCACCGCCTTTGTCAGCTACTCCGTCCAGTTCTTCCACCCCATCCGGGACATCGCCGGCGCCTTTGCCGAGCTGCAGCGCATCCAGGCCGCTGCCGAGCGGGTGGTGAGCCTGCTGGAAACCGAGCCGGACATCCTGGACAGCCCGGAGGTGGTGGCCAAATACGGCGACAACTTCCACCCCAACAAGGAAAACTGGGAGCCCATAGAAGGCGCCGTGGAATTCCAGGACGTCACCTTCCGCTACAAGGACGGCGAGGAGGTGCTCCGGCACTTCAACCTGAAGGTGGCGCCCGGGGAGACCGTGGCCATTGTGGGCCCCACCGGGGCCGGCAAATCCACCATCGTAAACCTGCTGTGCCGCTTTTACGAGCCCACCTCCGGCAGCATCCTCATTGACGGGAAGGACTACCGGGAGCGCAGCCAGCTGTGGCTGCAGTCCAGCCTGGGCTATGTGCTCCAGGAGCCCCATCTCTTCTCCGGCACCGTCATGGACAACCTGCGCTATGCCAACCCCGAGGCCACCGAGGAGGAGGCCATGGCCGCCGCCCAGCTGGTGAATGCCGACGCCTTCATCCAGAAAATGGACAAGGGCTATTTGTCACAGGTGGGCGAGGGGGGCAGCCGCCTGTCCACCGGCGAAAAACAGCTGATTTCCTTCGCCCGGGCCATCCTGCACAACCCCCGGCTCTTTGTGCTGGACGAGGCCACTTCTTCGGTAGACACCGAGACCGAGGTCTTGATCCAGCACGCCATTGAGCGCACCTTGCAGGGCCGCACCAGCTTCATCATCGCCCACCGCCTCTCCACCATCAGGAAGGCCGACCGCATCCTGCTTTTGGAAGACGGCGTCATCACCGAGGAGGGCAAACACGAGGAGCTGCTGGCCCGCCGCGGCGCCTACTACCAGCTGTACACCAACCAGTTCCGGGAGGAAGCCGCCAGCGCCATGCTGGGGCGTGGCAAAAAGGAACGGGGCAAGAAGGAAGCATCCTAAAAACCGGGGCTGTCACACCAGACAGCCTCTTTTTTGTTGGATGATGTATACTGTCAAGAAAGTCACATCAGGGGATTGCCCCCGACTTGAAACAATTTCGGAACAGATGAAGGAGGATATGGTGTATGTGGTTCATCCTGGCTTTGGCCTCGGCGGTGTTTGCCGCCCTCACCTCCATCTTTGCCAAGATCGGCATTGAGGGGGTCAACTCCAACCTGGCCACCGCCCTGCGCACCGTGGTGGTGCTCATCTTTGCCTGGGGCATGGTCTTTCTGACGGAGGCCCACAAAGGCATCGGCGAAATCAGCCGCAGAAGCTGGCTCTTTCTCATCCTGTCGGGCCTGGCCACCGGCGCCTCCTGGCTGTGCTATTTCAAGGCCATCCAGATTGGCGAGGTGTCCAAGGTGGTGCCCATTGACAAATTGAGTGTGGTCATCACCCTGCTGCTGGCCTTCGCCTTTTTGCATGAGCAGTTCACCCCCAAGTCCATCATCGGCACCGTCTTAATCGGCGCCGGCACCCTGATGATGGTGCTATGAACTTTGTGGTATATTGATGGCAACGATCAAAGCCCGCGGGGCAGCAATACAGGTAGCAGGAGGATATCATGGACAGGAAGGCTTATGAGCAGCGCATCAAATGGTTTCAGGAGGACCGCTTTGGCATGTTCATCCACTGGGGCGTTTACGCCATCCCCGCCCGGGGGGAGTGGATCCGGTGCAATGAGCGGCTGAGCGTGGAAGACTATCAGCAGTATGTGGACGAGTTTGACCCCAAGGACTACGACCCCAAAGCCTGGGCGAAGGCCGCCCGGGAGGCGGGGATGCGCTACGCGGTGATGACCGCCAAGCACCACGACGGCTTCTGCCTGTTTGACAGCGCCCACACCGACTACAAGGCCACCAACACCCCCGCCGGCAGGGACCTGATCCGGGAGTATGTGGACGCCTTCCGGGCCGAAGGGCTGAAGGTGGGTTTTTACTATTCCATCATCGACTGGCACCACCCGGATTTCCCCCACTATGGCGACCGGCAACACCCCATGCGGGACAACCCGGCCTTCAAGGACCATACCTACGATTTTGACAACTATCTCAACTATATGCACGCCCAGGTGGAGGAGCTGGTCACAGGTTACGGCCGGATTGACATCCTGTGGTTCGACTTCAGCTATGACGACCTGAAGGGGGAGGCCTGGCGGGCCACGGACCTGGTGAACATGGTGCGCCGCCACCAGCCCCATGTGCTGATTGACAACCGCCTGGAGGCCAGCGGCGAGGGCTTTGGCAGCCTGCTGTCCGAGTCCCCCAGCGTGTTCAGCGGGGACTTTGTCAGCCCCGAGCAGATCATCCCGCCCCATGGCATCGTCAATTACAAGGGGAACCCCGTGGCCTGGGAGGCCTGCATCACCATGAACAACAACTGGGGCTTTGCCGGCAACGACCAGCACTTCAAGCCCGCTTCCATGCTCATCCGCAAGCTGGTGGAGTGCGTGTCCAAGGGCGGCAACATGCTGCTCAACGTAGGCCCGGACGCCCGGGGCAAGATCCCGCGCCAGTCCCTGGATGCCCTTGCTGAAATCGGCCGCTGGATGGACCTCAACAGCGACAGCATCTACGGCTGCGGCATCGCAGGGATCGACAAACCGGACTTCGGCCGCATCACCCGCAAGGGCAACAAATTGTACTACCACGTGCTGGACAACCCCATCGGCTACCTGCCCTTGACCGGCGTGAAGGCGGACCAGGTGAAGGCCGTGCGCATGCTGGCCACCGGGCATGAGCTGAAGATCGAGCTCAACTGGATTACCAACAACTACCCGGACATCTGTTTCACCACCCTGGGCCCGGACCCCGTCCTGCCCGACCCGGTGGACACCGTGGTGCTGGTGGAGTTGAAGGAATAAAGCAACCATTGATGAGCAACCAGGAGCCGGCGACGGCTCCTGGTTGAGTGTCGACAAAGTGTCTGCGGACACTTTGTCGATGAGGAGGATCGGGCATTTTCGCTTGTTCGCTGTGCTCACGGCCAGCGAAAATGCGAGGAATGGT
>DAITOE010000031.1:0-12758 GCA_036834245.1 Clostridia bacterium
TCTGCCAGACGGACAGCAGGGTGGGCAGGGTGGCCAGGATGGCCAGGAAGATGGCCGCGAACAGGGTGAGGCGCTTGGAAATGCGCGCCAGGTACGACACCGTGTTGGGGCCGGAGCGGATGCCCGGGATGTTGCCGCCCTGCTGCTGGATGTTCTTGGCAATGTCCTGCGGGTTGAAGGAGATGGAGGCGTAGAAGTAGGTGAAGGCCAGGATCAGCAGGGCCGTCACAAACAGGTTCAGGGGCGCGCCCTGGCCCATGTTGGCGGTCCACCACCGGTTGGCGGGGGAGTTCACCCCGAACATGGCGATGATGGTGCCCGGGAAGGCCATGAAGGAATAGGCGAAGATCAGGGGCAGCACGCCCACTGACAGCACCTTCATGGGGATGTGGGTGCTCTGCCCGCCGTACATCTTCCGGCCCACCACCCGCTTGGCGTACTGCACCGGGATGCGGCGCTCGCCCAGGTCGATGAAGGTGACCACGGTGATGAGGATCAGGGTGGTGACCAGCAGAATCAGGAAGCCGGAGATGGTGGTGCCGTAGCGGGTGATGCCCAGCACGTCGGTGAAGGCCGTTAAGAGGCCGGAGAAGATGTTACTGATAATGCCGGCGAAAATCAGCAGGGAGATGCCGTTGCCGATGCCGTTGGCGGTGATGCGCTCACCGATCCACATGGCCAGGGAGGTGCCCGCCGCCATGATGACGCCGATGGAGATCAGGCCAAAGGCGCTGTTGTAGCCCGCCTGCAGCACCCGCTGCCCGGTGACGGGGTCGGTCTGGCCGTTGAGGGCCGCGATGATGCCGATGGCCTGGATGGCCGCCAGCACCACGGTGGAGTAGCGGGTGATCTTGTTGATCTTCTCCTTGCCCTCTTCCCCGCCTTCCTTCTGCAGGCGCTCCAGCGCCGGGATGGCGATGGTGAGCAGCTGGATGATGATGCTGGCGTTGATGTAGGGGGTGATGCCCATGGCCATGACGGTCATCTGGCTGAAGGATCCGCCGGTCATCATGTTGACCAGGCCCAGCATGTCATACTGCTCGGACAGGGCGCGGACCACCTCGGGGTTGATGCCGGGGACGGGGATGACGCCCACCAACCGGAAGATCAGCAGCATCATGAAGGTGTACAGCAGCTTTTTCTTAAGCTCCGGCACCTTCCAGGCATTGCGAAGCGTTTCCCACATCTCAGACCTCCTCCGCCCTGCCGCCGGCCTGCTCGATCTTTTCGCGGGCTGAGCCGGTGAAGCGCTGCACCTGTACGGTGAGCTTGCGGGTGAGTTCGCCGGTGCCCAGAATCTTCACGCCGTCCCGCAGGTTTTTCACCAGGCCTGCTTCCTTCAGCAGGTCCACGGTCACCACGGTGCCGTCTTCGAAGATCTCCAGGTTGCCCACCTTCACCTCAGCATATTCCTTGCGGAAGATGTTGGTGAAGCCGCTCTTGGGGAGCCGGCGGGTCAGGGGCATCTGGCCGCCTTCAAAACCGGGGGCCTTGCCGCCGCCGGAGCGGGCCTTGGCGCCCTTGTGGCCCTTGCCGGAGGTCTTGCCCAAGCCGCTGCCGGGGCCGCGGCCCAGGCGCCGCTGTTTGGTTTTGGAACCCGGCGCGGGTTGTAGTTCATGCAATTTCATGAGGAAGCCCTCCTATCACTCGTTGATTTCCTCGACTTTGACCATGTGCTTCACGGCGAATATCTGGCCGCGCACGCTGGGGCTGTCTTCCTTGATGACGCTCTGGCCGATCTTGCGAAGGCCCAGCGCTTCGATGGTGGCCCTGTGCTGGGGCTTGCGCCCGATGGGGGACTTCTCCAGGGTAATCTGCAGTTTCATCTCGTCCCTCCTCAGCCCAGAATCTCTTCGACGGTTTTGCCGCGCAGCTTGGCCACCTGCTCGGGGGAGCGCAGGAGCTTCAGCCCCTCGATGGTCGCTTTGACGGTGTTGATGGGGTTGCTGGTGCCGTAGGACTTGGTGCGGATGTCCTTCACGCCTGCCAGCTCCAGGACGGCGCGGGCAGCGCCGCCGGCGATGACGCCGGTGCCTTCGGGGGCGGGCAGGATGACCACCTTGCCGGTGCCGAAGTAGCCTGTGATTTCATGGGGCACGGTGGTGCCGGCCAGGGGAACCGTGATCAGGTTCTTCTTGGCGTCTTCCACGGCCTTGCGGATGGCCTCGGGGATTTCCGCGGCCTTGCCCATGCCGGCGCCGACGCGGCCGGCCTGATCACCAACCACCACCAGGGCTGCAAAGCGGAAGTTGCGTCCGCCCTTGACAACCTTGACAACGCGGTTGATGTTGACTAATTTCTCCTGAAATTCGCTCTGTTCTTCACGATCCCGGCGATCTCTGTCTCTGCGTTGCATCCTTTCGGTTCCTCCTTAGAATTTCAGCCCGGCTTCGCGGGCGCCGTCCGCCAGGGAAGCGACGCGGCCGGTGTAGATGTAACCGCTGCGGTCAAAGACCACCTGGGAGACGCCGGCTGCGATGGCGCGCTCGCCCACCAACTTGCCAACGGCATTGGCGGCGCCCTTCTTGTCCAGCTCGCTCTCCTGGGCCTTGATGGCTTCATCCAGGGTGGAGGCAGAGGCCAGGGTGCGGCCGTGCACATCGTCGATGATCTGGGCATAGATGGCAGCATTGCTGCGGAACACGCTCAGGCGCGGCATGTCGGGGGTGCCGCTCACTTTTTTGCGAACGCGCTGATGGCGGATTTTGCGCATCTGGTTGCGGTCACGTTTGATAAACATCTGCGGTCACTCCTTTCTTAGTTGCCGGCCTTGCCCACCTTGCGGCGGATGTGCTCGTCCTTGTATTTGATGCCCTTGCCCAGGTACGGCTCCGGCGGCCTGACGGCGCGGATGTCCGCGGCCAGGTTGCCCACCACCTGCTTGTCAATCCCGGAGACCACCACGGTGGTGGCGGTGGGGGCCTGGAAGGTCACATCCTTGGGGGCTTTGAAGGTGACGGGGTGGGAATAGCCCACGTTCAGGGTCAGCACGTCGCCTTCCACCTGGGCGCGGTAGCCGGTGCCCACCAGCTCCAGGGTTTTGCTGAAGCCGTCGGTGACGCCCACCACCATGTTGTGCACCAGGGAGCGGTACAGCCCGTGCATGGATTTCTGGGGCTTGGAATCATCCTTGCGGACCAGGTGCAGGACGCCCTCGTCCTGGGTGAGCTGGATGTCGGGGTTGACATCCTGGCTGAGGGTGCCTTTGGGGCCTTTGACGACGACCAGGTTCGACTCGTCCACCGTCACCGTCACACCCTTGGGCACCGAAATCGGAAGTTTTCCGATACGAGACATAATGTTCTTCCTCCTGTGTGTCAGTTACCAGATGTAGGCGAGCACTTCGCCGCCCAATTTATCCTGGCGCGCCTTACGGTCTGTCATGAGACCTTTTGAGGTGGAAATAATGGCCACCCCCAGGCCGCCCAGGACGCGGGGCAGCTCCTGATGGCCGGCGTAGACCCGCAGGCCGGGTTTAGAGATGCGGCGCAGCCCGGCGATGACCGGCTGCTGCTTGTTGTTGACGTATTTCAGCGTCAGGCGGATCTGGCCCTGCACGCCGTCGTCAATCTTGTCATAGGCTTTGATATAGCCCTCTTCCAGCAGGATCTTGGCGATGGCCTTCTTGGCGTTGCTGGCGGGGACCAGGACCGTGTCATGCTTGGCGATCTGCGCGTTGCGGATGCGGGTCAGCATATCGGCGATGGGATCATTCACGACCATGGGGAAACCTCCTTCTCCTAAATGTCCTTACCAGCTGGCCTTGCGCACGCCGGGGATGTGGCCCTTGTAGGCCAATTCCCGGAAGCAGATGCGGCAGATGCCGTAGCGGCGCAGCACGGAGTGCGGACGGCCGCACAGACGGCAGCGCGTGTACGCGCGGGTAGAGAACTTGGGTGGGCGGGACTGTTTAACCCGCAGACTCGTTTTTGCCATTGATTTTTATCCTCCCTTACTGCGCGAACGGCATCCCCAGAAGGGACAGCAGCTCTTTGGCTTCTTCGTCGGTATGGGCAGTGGTGACAAAAATCATCTCCATGCCACGGATCTTCTCAACCTTGTCGTAATTGATCTCCGGGAAGATCAGCTGCTCCCGGACGCCCAGGGCATAGTTGCCGCGGCCGTCAAAGGCTTTGCTGGACACGCCGCGGAAGTCGCGCACCCGGGGCAGGGCGATGGACACGAGCTTGTCAAAGAACTCTTCCATCCGCTCGCCGCGCAGGGTGACCTTGGCGCCCACGTTCATGCCCTCGCGGAGCTTGAAGTTGGCGATGGACCGGCGGGCGGCGATGACCAGGGGCTTCTGGCCGGAGATCTGGCCCAGCTCCTCCACGGCGTTTTC
Source organism: Clostridia bacterium (assembly GCA_036834245.1). Classification (GTDB taxonomy): domain Bacteria; phylum Bacillota; class Clostridia; order Christensenellales; family Aristaeellaceae; genus UBA6115. The sequence continues at coordinate 4,343 of DAITOE010000031.1, forward strand.
CAGCGCCTTGGCGTTGTCCTTGCAGTCCCCCAGGCCCATGTTGATGACAATCTTGGACAGCTTCGGAATCTGCATGGGGTTGGCGTAGCCGAATTTCTGCTGCAAGGCAGGCACAGCCTCGTTGATGTATCGGTCTTTCAAACGGGTTGACATCTTGCTGCTCCTCCTTAGTCAATCTGCTGTCCGCATTTTTTGCAGACGCGGATCTTGGTGCCGTCCTCCTGCACCTTTTTGCCGGCGCGGGAGGGCTTGTTGCATTTCTGGCACACCAGCATGACGTTGGAGGCGTCAATGGCGGCTTCCTTGCGGATGATGCCGCCGGGCTGGCCCTGGGCGCGGGATTTCTGGTGTTTGGTGACCATGGCCACGCCCTCCACGGTGACCCGGCCGGTCTTGGGGCTGACGGCCAGTACCTTGCCTTTGGTGCCCTTGTCCTTGCCGGAGATGACGATGACCTCGTCCTTGGTTTTCACATGTACTTTCATCAGGGCTTCTCCTTACAGAACTTCGGGAGCCAGCGAGACAATCTTCATGTAGTTGCCTTCGCGCAGCTCACGGGCGACAGGCCCGAAGATGCGGGTGCCACGGGGTTGCTTCTGGTCGTTGATGATGACGGCGGCGTTGTCGTCAAAGCGAATGTAGGAGCCGTCTTCCCGGCGGTTCTGTTTCACCACCCGGACGATGACAGCGCGCACCACTTCGCCCTTCTTCACCTGGCCACCGGGCGCAGCGGATTTCACGCTGGCAACGATGACATCACCCACGCTGCCGGAGCGGCGGAACGAGCCGCCGAGCACCCGGATGCACATGATTTCTTTGGCGCCGGAGTTGTCGGCCACCTTAAGCCGTGATTGCGGCTGGATCATAGAGGGTTCCTCCTTTTATACCTTCGCCATGGTGCCCTTTGGCCCATGGCCGGGACTTACTTCGCTTTCTGGATGATTTCGACGAGGCGCCAGCGCTTGTCGCGGCTTAGGGGCCTGGTCTCCATGATCCGCACGGTATCCCCGATACCGCAGGCATTCTCCTCGTCATGGGCCTTGAACTTCTTGGTGTGGGAAACGATCTTGCCGTACAGCGGGTGCTTGTAGCGGTTGCGGATGGTGACCACGATGGTCTTGTCCATCTTGTCGCTGGTGACCAGCCCCACGCGGGTTTTGCGGTTGCCCTGTACCTTTGCTTCAGACACGGATCTCTGCCTCCTTTCTTATCGGGTGGCCTGCTTTTGGGCCTGGGTCTGGGCTGTCAGGGCGCGGGCGATGTCCCGCTTGACAGCCTGAATCTGCATGGTGTTCTCCAGCTGGCCGGTGGCCAGGCGGAAACGGAGGTTGAACAGCTCGCTCTTGAGCTCCGCGATCTTTGCGGTCAACTCCTCGGGTTTCATTGCCAAAAATTCACTTACCTTCATCAGTTGTCACCACCGCTCGTTTGTTCCATCTGCGCCTTACTGTAAATCTTCGTGCGCATGGGCAGTTTGGTCGAGGCCAGGCGGAGCGCTTCCCGGGCAATGGCTTCGTCGATGCCGCCCACTTCAAACAGCACACGGCCGGGCTTGACCACTGCCACCCAGTACTCCGGGGAGCCTTTGCCGGAACCCATGCGGGTCTCGGCGGGTTTCTCGGTCACAGGCTTGTCGGGGAAGATCTTGATCCACACCTGACCGCCGCGCCTTGTGTAACGGGTGAGGGCAATACGGGCGGCTTCAATCTGTTGGCTGGTGACCCAGCTGGGATCCAGCGCGACCAGGCCGTAATCGCCGTAGGCGATGAAGTTGCCCCGCTGGGCCTTGCCCTTCATGCGGCCGCGGAATTGCTTGCGGCGCTTGACACGTTTTGGCATCAACATGGTTTACTTGCCTCCTTCTTGGTGCCTGGGGCCCTTGTTTTTGGCCTGGGGCAGAACCTGTCCCTTGTAAATCCACACCTTGACGCCCAGGCGGCCGTAGGTGGTCTTGGCCTCTGCAAAGCCGTAGTCGATGTTGGCGCGCAGGGTCTGCAGCGGGATGGAGCCCTCGTGGTAGTGCTCGCTCCTGGCGATGTCAGCCCCGCCCAGACGGCCGGAGACCTGGGCCTTCATGCCCTTGGCGCCGGCGCGCATGGTGCGCTGGATGGACTGCTTCAGGGCGCGGCGGAAGGAGATGCGCTTCTCCAGCTGCTGGGCGATGTTCTCTGCCACCAGCTGGGCGTCGGTGTCCGGGGTTTTGATCTCCACCACGTTGATGGTGACCGGGCGGCCCACCATCGCTTCCACCATGGCCTTGAGCTCCTCGATGCCCTTGCCGCCCCGGCCGATGATCATCCCGGGCTTGCCGGTGAAGATGTTGATGGTCATCCGGGCGGCGGAGCGCTCGATGTCGATGCGGCTGATGCCAGTCGCAAAATACTTTTCCTTCAGGGTTTCACGGATTTTGTGGTCCTCCACCAGGTAGTCCGCGAAATCCTTCTTGTCGGCAAACCAACGCGTACTCCAGTCGAAGATGACGCCTACGCGCGCGCCGTGGGGATTAACTTTCTGACCCATTTAGCTGAAACCTCCCTTATCTCTCGTCCAGTACGACGCTGAAGTGGCTGGTGCGGCGCAGAATCTGCGAAGCGCTGCCCCGGGCCTTCGGCCGGAAACGCTTCAGCGTGGGGCCGGGATTGGCGACGATTTCGGCGATGTAGAGGGTGTCGCGGTCCATCTCCAGGTTGTTCACCGCGTTGGCGGCGGCCGACTCGATCAGCTTCAGCAGCACCGGGGAGGCGGCGTGGGGGGTGAGCCGCAGGATGGCCAGGGCTTCCTCCAGGTCACGGCCGCGCACCTGGTCGACGATCAACCGGGCCTTGCGGGGGGAGATGCGGATGTGTTTCACGTGGGCGTGCGGGCGCTTTTCATCGCGCTGGCGGTGCAGCTCACCTTTTTTGCTGGTATTGCTTGCCATGTTCTCTCTCCTCTCCCTTACCTGCCGGACTTCTTTTCGCCGGCGTGCCCGCGGAAGGTGCGGGTGGGGGCGAATTCGCCGAGCTTGTGGCCGACCATGTCCTCGGTGATGTAGACCGGCACATGCTTGCGGCCGTCATGGACGGCGATGGTGTGGCCGACAAACTCGGGGAAGATGGTGCTGGCGCGGGACCAGGTCTTCAAAACGGATTTCTTTCCGGATTTGTTGAGATCTTCAACGCGTTTCAGGAGCTTCTGCTCTACAAAAGGTCCTTTTTTCAGTGAACGGCTCATGCTGTACGGTGGCCTCCTTTCATCCTGTGGGGCTTATTTCTCGTTGATGCGCTTGACGATCAGACGGTTGGAGTACTTCCTCGGGTTGCGGGTCTTCAGACCAAGCGCGGGCTTGCCCCAGGGAGTCACGGGAGCAGGCATGCCGATGGGGGACTTGCCTTCGCCGCCGCCGTGGGGATGGTCGTTGGGGTTCATGACCACGCCGCGGACGGAGGGGCGGAAGCCCATGTGGCGCTTGCGGCCGGCCTTGCCAATGCGGATGTTCTCGTGGTCGGTGTTGCCCACGGTGCCGATGGTGGCCTGGGCGTTCAGGGGCAGCCTGCGGATTTCACCGGAGGGCAGCCGCACCTGGGCGTAGCCGCCTTCCTTGGCCATCAGCTGGGCATACACGCCGGCAGAGCGGACCAGCTGCCCGCCTGCGCCGGGGCGCAGCTCCAGGTTGTGGATCAGGGTGCCGGTGGGGATGGCGGACAGAGGCATGGCGTTGCCGGGCTTGATGTCGGCGCCTTCGCCGGCCACCACGGTGTCCCCCACCTTCAGGCCAACGGGGGCCAGGATGTAGCGCTTCTCGCCGTCCAGGTAGTGGAGCAGGGCGATGAAGGCGGAGCGGTTGGGATCGTACTCGATGGCGGCAACCTTTGCAGGCACCTGCAGCTTGTTGCGCTTGAAGTCGATGATGCGGTACTTCTTCTTGGCACCGCCGCCCCGGTGGCGCACGGTGATCTTGCCGTGCATGTTGCGGCCGGCATGCTTCTTCTTGGAGGAAAGAAGCGCCTTCTCCGGTTTCTTCTTGGTGATTTCCTCAAACGCGTTCACCGACATGAAGCGGCGCGCGGGCGAGGTGGGTTTGTAGACGCGAATGGCCATAGTGTTTCTTCCTCCTTAGACCATGCCTTCGAAGAACTCGATGGGCTTGGAATCTTCCGTCAGGGTGACATAGGCCTTCTTGACCTCGGGACGCCGGCCCTGGGTGCGGCCCTGGCGCTTGATCTTGCCCTGCTGGCGCAGGGTGTTGACGGACTTCACCTTGATGTCCTTGAACACGGCTTCCAGGGCGTTTTTGATCTCCACCTTGTTGGCGTTCACGTCCACTTCAAAGACGTACTTCTTGTCCGCGATGCCCAGGTAGCCTTTTTCGGTCAGCACCGGGCGGCGGATGATGTCATGGGGTGTTTTCATGATGCATAGACCTCCTGGATGGCCATGACGGCGTCCTTGGTGAGGAGCAGCTTGTCCGCGCGAAGGATGTCATAGACGTTGATGTTGCTGGCGCTGCTGTCGGACAGGGCCTTCAGGTTGCGGCCGGCCCGGTACACGGTCTCGTCCCGCTCGGGCATGACCAGGAGGCAGGATTTCTCGATGCCCAGGTCGGTCAGCAGCTTCGCCATGTGGCGGGTCTTGGCTTCCGGCAGGCTGATGCTGTCCAGCACGATCAGGTTGCCGGCGGCCAGCTTGGCAGACAGGGCGGACTTCATGGCCAGGCGGCGCACCTTCCGGGGCACCTTCACCACATAGTCCCGGGGCTGGGGGGCAAACACCACGCCGCCGGTGCGGAACTGGGGCGCGCGGTTGCTGTGGTGGCGGGCACGGCCGGTGCCCTTCTGGCGGTAGATCTTGCGCCCGCCGCCGCGCACCATGGCGCGGGTCAGCGCGCTCTGGGTGCCTTGGCGCTTGGCGGCCAGGATGGAACGCACCACCAGGTGCATGGCCGCCGTGTTGGGGGTGATGCCAAAGATGTCCTCGCTGAGGTCCATCTGGCCGGCGTCCTTGCCCTCTATCGTCAATACGGAGATTGTCGGCATTTTCGTTTCCTCCTACCTTCAGGCCTTCAGCGCGTCGCGCACGATGAGCAGGCCTTTTTTGGGGCCGGGCACCGCGCCCTTGATGAGCAGCAGGTTGCGCTCCGCGTCCACGCCAATCACTTCCAGGTTCTGTACCGTCACCCGCTCCACGCCGTATTGGCCGGACATTTTCTTGTTCTTGAAGACCTTGGAGGGGGTGGAGTTGGCCGCCATGGCGCCCAGGCCGCGGTGGTACTTGGAGCCGTGGGACATGGGGCCGCGGCTCTGGTTCCAGCGGTAGATGACGCCGGTGAAGCCATGGCCCTTGCTGGTGCCGGTCACGTCCACCTTCTCGCCCTCGCCAAACTGGGCCACGCTCAGGGTCTGGCCCACCTCGTACTGGGAGATGTCATCCAGGCGGAACTCGCGCAGGAAGCGCGCGGGGGCCACGCCCGCCTTGTTGAAGTGCCCGGTCTGGGGCTTGTTGACCAGCTTCTTGGCGCGCTGCGGGGCCAGCTCCTCAAAGCTGAGCTGCAGGGCCTGGTAGCCGTCCTTTTCCACGGTTTTCTTCTGCACCACCGTGCAGGGGCCGGCCTGCACCACGGTCACGGGCACCAGACGCCCATCCGGCAGGAACTGCTGGGTCATGCCCAGTTTTCTGCCCAAAATTGCTTTCTTCATCGTGCTTGCCTCCTGCCTTAGAGTTTGATTTCGATCTCGACGCCGGCGGGAAGATCAAGCTTCATCATGGCGTCCACCGTGCGGGAAGTGGGGTTGTGAATGTCGATTAAACGCTTGTGGGTCCTGCGCTCGAACTGCTCGCGGCTGTCCTTGTACTTGTGGGGAGCGCGCAGGATGGTGATGATCTCCTTATCGGTGGGCAGGGGCACGGGGCCGGATACCCTGGCGCCGGTGCGCTTCGCGGTGTCCACGATGCGCTCGGCGGACTGATCGATCAGGTGGTGCTCATACGCCTTGAGCTTGATGCGGATTTTCTGGCTGGCCATTCATTTTCCTCCTCTTAGTTCGTCCTCATTGCGGTGTGTCCCGCTGCCGGCGGCCGCCGGCCTGTGAGTCCGTCGCCCGATTGCCGGGCATGGTCTGCGATAATGACCCGCCCAAGGCCGGGGCGGCAACCTATCGCTTCATCCCAAAAAACAGACAGCGTTGCTATTATACGCATGCACCGGAAAAAAGGCAAGCATTTTTTACGGGAAAATTGACAATTTTCTGCAAAGCGGTTTTCTTTTTTCCCGGCAAACCATCATCAAACCGTCCTTTTTCTCCAGGCGTCCTGTCCAGTCATCCGGGTGTATCAGTTTCCGGCCTTTGCCATCATCACGGGGCAAAAAAGGAGGGCTTGTGGGTGACAGCCCTCCCGGAATCTACATGTTGTGGTGTGGGGGTACGTTTTTTTGATGATCATCCAATCTCTGGGTAATCGTTGACACTTCTATATTCAAAGTTTATTCTTTGATTGAGGGATTACCTTGACCGCCGGGTGAGTTGCATGAGACGGCCCCGGTCTAGAACGGCAGGGTAGTCCTTTTTTATGTTTGTATAAGTACGCCTTATAAGGTTCTTTATCAAACGCGTCCCGCCTTATACTGAACGAAAAAATGAACGCACTCATGGGCCGAGCAATTTTTTGTCCCCGCCAAGTCAAAGGAAGGATTCCGGAACGCATTGCGCTGGTGGGCTTGCTCGGCAGCAAATGCAGTGAAGTGAAGCCTGACGCAGGGCCGGCTCATGGAAGGGTTAATGAGTGAGCTCAGTATGAACCCCCCGCACCACCATCACCAGGGCCACCGTGGTGTCCCATTGCTTCTCGCCCTGCTCATACAGGGCGAGGCGCCGGTCATAGCGCCGGTTGATGAGGCGGGCCACCTCCGCCAGCTCCTCTGGTGCGAAACGCCCCTCCTGGCTGTGCACCACCGCAGCGAGGGCATCCAGCTCCGTCTGCCTGGCCGCATTGATCATCTCCAGGGCCATCTCAGGCGGGTGCCCGGGGTGGTCCGGGGTCAGGTCCAGGGCGACAAAGCCCGTGGCGATCCCCTCAAAGCCGTGCTGCGCCATGGCCAGGGGCAGCTCCTGCTCGTTCAGACGGTATTTGCCGATGGCGTACCGGTCCAGGGTGTCGTCCGCCTGCCGCACCTGTTCCCAGAAGCGCTCCTCCGCCGCTGTATAGCGAAGGCAGGCGGCCTGGTGCACAATGCCCTTGCAGGCGGACAGCACCAGGCAGACGCCGCCGGGGGCCAGCACCCGCCGCTGTTCGCCGAAGAAGTCCGCTGCCGGGATGTGCTCGCTCACCGTGTAGGAGATGCACACGTCAAAGCTGGCATCCGGGAAAGGCAGCGCCGTGGCATCCCCTTCCACAAAGGTAATGCCTGGCTCCTGCGCCCCGGCAAAGCGGATGAAGGCGCTGTCCCGGTCCAGCCCGGTGATGGCGGCCATCGGGTACCAGCGGCGCAAGGCCCCCGCCAGGGCACCGGGCCCGCAGCCCACCTCCAGGATGCTCAGCCTTCGCTCCGGGTCCAGGTCCAGCAGCGGCCGGTACAGCCCACAAAACCTGTCATCAAAGCGCAGCCTGCGGGAACGGTACAGGGTCTGGGTGCCCTGCACACGGGTGGACCAGGTCAGGTGTTCCGGCTGCATCAGTAGGCCTTCGCCCAGTACATCACCTTTTTCTCGCCTTTTTCGCCGCAGCACACACAGGTTTCGGCAATGGGCGTCTGGTCAAAGGGCATGTTCCGGCTGGTGGCGGAGAATGCGTCCTTGATGTTGTCCTCGCATTCCCGCCTGCCGCACCACATGCTCCGGGCATAGCCCACCTGCACCTGCTCCCCCAGCTCTTCCATGGTGAAGACATCCTTGGTCCGGGACAGGCGGAAGTCGTCCGCAATCCGGTACATCCCCAGGTGGATCTCCTCAAGCAGCGCCTTCACGCCCTCTGCCAGGCTGTCCAGGGGCAGGGTGCCTTTTTCAAAATTGTCGCGCCTCATATAGGAAGCAACGCCGTTGTCAATATCCCGGGGGCCGATCTCCAGCCGCAGGGGCACGCCCTTCAGCTCCCACTCGTTGAACTTCCAGCCCGGGGAGACATGGTCCCGGTCGTCCAGCTTCACCCGCAGGCCAGCTGCCTTCAGCTCCTCGTACACCTCTTCGCACTTCTCCATCACCCCGCCCTTGTGAGCCGCGATGGGCAGCAGCACCACCTGGAAGGGCGCCACCTTGGGGGGCAGCTTCAAGCCGCGCTCATCCCCGTGGGCCATGATCAGGGCGCCGATCAGCCGGGTGGACACCCCCCAGCTGGTCTCATGCACATACTCCAGTTGCCCTTCCTTGTTCTGGAAGCGGATCTCAAAGGGCACGCTGAAATTGGTGCCGAAGTTGTGGGTGGTGCCCGCCTGCAGGGCCTTGCC